>JBDKTZ010000531.1:0-13832 GCA_039679975.1 Prolixibacteraceae bacterium | reverse complement strand
AGCCGATTCGGTGATTGATCATCTTAATCAGGATAGTGTATTTGGCAAACCCGTTGTGACCGAGGTTGTCAAATGGAAAAACTTTTTCCCGGCCGAAGATTACCATCAGGACTATTTTGAAAACAATTCCTTACAATCTTACTGTCAGGTGGTAATCGTACCTAAGATAGAGAAATTCAGAAAAATTTTCAGTGACCGCCTCAAAAAATAAGTCCTTTGTTTCAGTGACGTCAGGTATTCTATAACAGTTACCCGGCTTTTTGTTTTTTCGCAGATATTCCTTAACTCTGTTGTGAAAAAACTAAACCACCATGGAACACCGAAATTCTCAGTTTTATATTGATCGCGAAGATCGGTTTGGAGCTCATAACTACCATCCTCTTCCAGTTGTTCTGGAAAAGGGTGAAGGCGTTTTTGTATGGGATGTGGAAGGCAAGAAATATTTTGACTTTTTGGCTTCCTACTCTGCTGTGAACCAGGGGCACTGTCACCCCAATATTGTCAAAGCCCTGACCGATCAGGCTCAAAAGCTGGCATTGACCTCCCGCGCCTTTTATAATAATGTTCTGGGTGAATGGGAAGAAAAGATGACCAGCTTGTTTGGATATGACCGGGTACTACCGATGAACTCGGGTGCAGAAGCAGATGAGACTGCACTGAAGCTTACCCGGAAGTGGGCATACAAAGTCAAAGGTATCCCCCGGAATCAGGCAAAGATCATTGTCTGCAACGGGAACTTTCACGGACGCACCATTTCGATCATTTCCATGTCGTCCGACCCGGATGCCTACAATGATTACGGGCCCTACACGCCTGGTTTTATACATATCCCGTACAATAATACAGAAGCGCTGGAAAAAAAACTGAAAGATCCCGATGTAGCCGGTTTTCTGGTCGAACCAGTCCAGGCTGAAGCAGGAGTCTATGTTCCGGATAACGGTTATCTTAAAAAAGCAGCAGAGCTTTGTAAAAAATATAGGGTACTCCTGATAGCAGATGAAGTTCAGACCGGGCTGGCGCGGACAGGAAAAATGCTGGCTTGCGATCACGAACAGGTAAAACCCGATATTCTGGTCCTTGGAAAAGCACTGTCAGGCGGTATGTATCCTGTTTCCTGTGTTCTGGCCGACAATGAGATCATGCTGACAATCAAACCAGGAGAACATGGTTCTACATACGGAGGTAACCCCATGGCTGCAAGGATCTCTATTGCTGCGCTCAATGTGATTATCGAAGAAAATCTGGCCGAAAACGCAGCAAAAATGGGTGAGCTTTTCAGAAAATCCATGCGAACGATAAAATCAGAAATGATCGAAACCGTCAGAGGAAAAGGACTGCTGAATGCCATCGTGATTAAACCAGGTCATGGGAAAACAGCATGGGACCTTTGCATGGCAATGAAAGAACACGGTTTGATCGCAAAACCAACACACGAACACATTATACGGTTCACTCCGCCCTTAGTCATTACCGAAGAACAAATGCTGGAAGCAATTGAACTGATCAAAAAAACAATAAAAGAATTTGATGATCAGATCATTGCCCCGGTACTCCGGTGACACCTTTCATCCTGATATCATAGTCCTGTTCATATTGCATAATGAACAGACCGGTATTCATATACCCGCCGCCATCTTGGTTCACTTTTTCGAACGCAGGCTCTGACTGTGTGAGTGTCACTCTCAGCCTGGGCAGACAACTGGTAAAATCTTTTCCATACCGAAATAAAGCCGACATGAAATAAAAGGTCACATCATAACCCTGAAAGCTGTATTGGTTTGGCTCGGCATAAAAATTACGACGGAATTTCCGGATAAACTGATTTACCACGGATGATTCATAATTAACAAAATATGGAGTAAGATAGGTCAGTTTGGTCCTGTGAAAATATTCTGTCTGAATACTTTTGTAGCGCTGAAAATTGGATAAACCAATCAACGTAACAGGATAATGTTCGGCAAGTGCGTTTAAGGTTGTGACAGCCACGCTGATCTGAGCTTCAGTTTCTGAAGGAATAATAAAAACATTCTCGCGGTCCGTTGATAGTAATGCTTTTAATCCCTCAGCCCCATCGGCCGATAAACGGTACTCATGAAAAAAGACATTCCCTGCCGTATTCCGCACTCCCTGAAGCGTAAGCTTCTCCCGCAATAGTTTTACCAGCTCTCCTTCAGGAATCTGACTGTAGTCGCCCATGCGCAAAATAATGATATTCTGAGCTGAATATTCTTCTGTAATGTAATCGACTGTTTTTTCAATTAAATATTGTCTTCCGGGATTCACTTTAAAATACCATGGATTTTTATCTTCAAAATTTCCGGATGATGATAACGGGGAGATCATGGGTATTTTATTCCTGAATGCAAATTCAGCCACCGATTTCTGTGTTTCGGGGAATGTAGGACCTATAATCAGATCAAGATCTTTTAGGCTTCCGGTATGAACAAGCGAATCGACGATGTAACGCTTTTGATTCGTATCAAACACATGGAGCTGAATACGCATACCGGCTCTCCTCATACTGTCTGCCGCCAGTAAAACGCCTTCATAAAAATGAATGAAGTTTTCGGATCGTGGATATACGATGACATCTCCACGCTGCCTGAATGAATCAACCTGTAACATACCCGTACTTCCAAGCCGGCTCATCAATAAAGTGTCATTCAGCATTTCGTCTGTCGTTACCCGTACCCGGTTTATTGTATCATTGGCCGGCAGATACAAAGGCAACAACAAACCTACCTGATATACTTTAGCTGCAGCCCTCAGATCAGGTTCGCACGGAATCATTCCCTTTTTCTCCCCTTGAGGCGCTATAGGAAGCTCGTCGCCGCCCGCCATCTTTTGTACCGGCACAGGTTGTTTGGCCTTGTGAAATTCCTGATTCCTTAATTTTTCAAGATCATTCCTATCCGGAATAAGCAAAATTTCACCTCTTTTCAAGCCATTCCGTGCTCCCGGGTTGTATTTCAAAATATCCTCTACCTCAATACCATACTTTTTGGCGACAAAATACAGTGAATCATCTTTTTTCACTTTGTATTCCTCAAATGAAGGATTTTTTTTCTGAGGATCTTTCCCCGATTTCTGGTCCTGTTTAACCACATTCTGTGCAGCGCTTCTTCCTTTATTAATCGGGATTTTAAGATCCTGCCCTATCTTCAGACCCGAGATTAACCCGGGATTGGCAGCCACCAGATCTTTCTGCTCAATCAGGTATTTTTTACAAATTGAAAAAACTGTTTCTCCCTGTTCTACATGATGTTGCACATAAGTCACATCCTTTCCCGCCTGAACCACGTTCTGAGCAACCGAGACAGACAGGATAGCAAATACAAAAAAAACAAAGAGAATAGCAGGCTTCATCTGATTGTCGTTTGAAAATTAAAATTAAAACAAACGGTCCGCTTTCTGAAAAAAACGAAACGGAACCGGATTAATTACACAACCAACTGTTTAAAATACTGTTTCGCGGGTCCAGTTCATGAACTGAACTCTTTCATATGCCGTTGCGTCTTTCTGCCGGATACTTAGTTTACCCTTAAATTCATCGATTGAACGATAGCCTTTCGCAGTCATCCAGCAAGCGATCCCTTCATTGATCCTCCCGATGGCCTCCGGTCCTTCCTGATACAGAACCGACGCAATCTGAACCGCGCTGGCACCGGCAAGCAAGAATTTGACGGCAGTTTCCGCCGAATGAATACCTGTTGTGGCAGCCAAAGGACATCCTGTTTTTGGAGCCATAATTCCAATCCATCTCAAAGGCAGTAAGTATTCACTCTCATGACTAAAAATACCGGCAGAAATCAATTGCTGCGTTTCAATATCAATATCGGGTGAATAAAAACGGTTGAATAAAGTAATTCCTTTGATCCCGGTCATTGAAAGTTTTTTAATCATTGCCGCCAACTTCGAAAAATAGTGGCTGATCTTGACGGTAACAGGGATCGTTACCGCTTCCAGCACCTTCCTGATTGTTTCCAGGTAAAATTGCTCATTGGCATCATTACTTCTTATCACATCGGAAGGAATAATAAACAGGTTAAGTTCTATGGCGTCAGCGCCCGCATCCTGTAATTTTCTGGCGAAAAAAGTCCATTCGGACGAACTGATGCAATTGATACTTGCAACAATGGGAACTTTTACATCCGATTTTAACTGTTTAATCAGCCCGATCAGCTTATTCAGATTTTCTTCCCGAATCACATAATCAAAATAATCCAGGTATTCCTGATCGCTGATCAACGGATTACGTGCTTTAAGTTCTTCCTGTAACTGAAAATGTATTTCCTCTTCAAATATCGATTTCAATACGATGGCTCCGGCACCCGCCTGCGCCAGCTTCTTAATCTGGTCATGACTTCCCGTCATGCTGCAGCTTGCCGCAATAACCGGACTTGTAAGCTCCAATCCAAAAAAACGGGTTGATAAATTAGTCATATTAAATAATTTAAGATTTAAGAACACCTGTTTTCACACAAAGATACCCGTGCATACCTGCCGCAGCTCTTCTTCCATCTCCCATAGCAAGAATCACTGTGGCTCCTCCTCTCACGATGTCACCACCGGCAAATAATTCAGGAATGGAACTCTGCATCGTTTCCTCGTTCACTTCGATGGTTCCCCAACGGCTCACCTTCAATGCAGGAAGAGCAGACGGAATAAGCGGGTTCGGGGAAACTCCGACAGCTACCACCACCACATCAACAGCAATATCATATTCCGATCCGTCAACGACAACAGGACGTCTTCTTCCCGACGCATCAGGTTCTCCCAACTCCATGCGCTGCACCCGCATCTTATTGACACGACCTTTTTCGTCGGCAAAATAGGCTACCGGATTTGTCAGATTGAGAAATTCAATCCCTTCTTCTTCGGCGTGATGAACTTCTTCGACACGCGCGGGCATTTCTTCGCGCGAGCGTCGGTACACGATCATCGCACGTTCCGCACCCAGTCGTTTTGCCGTGCGAACGGAGTCCATGGCTGTATTTCCGCCGCCGATAACCGCCACATTCCTTCCTCTTAATACAGGGGTATCAAACTCATTCCTGGCGGCATTCATCAGGTTAACCCGGGTCAGGTACTCGTTAGATGACAGGATCCCGTTATAATTTTCACCGGGAATATTCATAAACCGTGGAAGTCCTGCACCGCTGGCCACAAAGAAGGCCCTGTACCCCTCGGCCTTCAGATCGTCAAAGGTCGCCGTTTTCCCAACGATAAAATTCCTCTCGAAGCGGACTCCCATTTGCTGTAAACTTTCCAGTTCAATATTCACAATACGGTTGGGAAGACGGAATTCGGGAATACCGTATTTCAAAACACCCCCGATTTCGTGCAAGGCTTCAAACACGGTGACGTCGTAACCCAGCTTGATCATGTCACCTGCAAACGAAAGCGATGCCGGGCCGGATCCAATTGCCGCGACTTTAATTCCATTTTTAGGGGCCACTCCGGGAATCGAAATATTCCCGCTCTCCCGCTCAAAATCAGCGGCAAAACGTTCCAGATAGCCAATGGCTACGGGGTCTTTTTTAAGTTTAAGTGTATAGAAACAACTGGACTCACATTGCTTTTCCTGGGGACATACGCGTCCGCACACGGCAGGCAAAGCCGATGTTTCCTTCAGCGTTTTGGCCGCTTCCAAAATATTTCCCTGTTCAATATACTTAATAAAACGAGGAATATCAATACTTACAGGACAACCATCAATACAGGTTGGATGAACACAGTCCATACAACGGGACGCCTCCTGACGGGCGCCGGCAATATCCAGTCCTTTGTTCACCTCCCTGTCCTGATAGAGTATCCGTACCTGCGGATCCATTTCAGGCATTTTTACCCGTTGAATATCTGTACGTTCTTTATTTTTCATCTTACCGCGCAGCGCTACACGCCACTCCTGTTCACGGTCATTTTTCAGATTTTGCATGAGCTAGCTGTTTTGTAATTGTAAATACCGTTCAAACGCGTCCTTTTCTTCACTCTTATATCCGCCCAGGCGAAGAATTAATTCGTCGAAATCAATTTTATGGGCATCGAATTCAGGACCATCAATGCAGGTAAAACGAGTAGAACCTCCAACGCTTACCCTGCAAGCACCGCACATGCCGGTTCCGTCGACCATCACAGCATTTAAACTGGCCTGCGTGGGAATAGCGTATTTTTTCGTCACTAACGCTGTATACTTCATCATGACGGCCGGACCTATCGCCACGCATTCATCAACTTTCTCCCTTAAAATGACCTGCTCCGCCCCTGCTGTGACCAGTCCCTTTGTACCATATGAACCGTCGTCGGTCAGGATGATCACCTCATCCGACCATTTACGCATTTCATTTTCCAGGATGATCAGGTCCTTACTTCGGGCAGCGAGTACGCTTACGACACGATTGCCCGCTTTTTTAAAGCTTTCCACAATCGGCAGTAGAGGAGCTATTCCCACACCACCGCCGCAAGCCAGGACAGTTCCTACACGCTTAATCTCTGTTGCCTTACCCAACGGTCCAACCAGATCCAGTATCTGGTCACCCGGGTTCATCCCACAAAGTTTTGTTGAGGTAACTCCCGCCTTTTGAACCACAAGGGTAATGGTGCCGGCCTTTTTATCAGCGTCTGCTATCGTAAGCGGGATCCTTTCGCCTTTCTCATCGATACGCAAAATAATAAAATGACCCGCTTTCCTCGAATTCGCGATCCGTGGCGCATGCACTACAAGCTTAAATACATTCCCGGAAAACTGTTCAGTATAGATAATTTGGTTCATATAAGTTGATAATCGATTTTTTCCTCTGGATCTTGTGATCATGCAAAAATAACAATGTGTCATCAACCTGCCACCTGTTTTACTTTTTTTTTAACAAATAACTCATCCTGAAAATAAACCAGCTTCAAACATGCAAAAAAATGACCTTACCTGATTTTTTATACAAAAAATTCCGGACGTTTCGAATCATGCCGGTTTGATATTTATATTTGAAGTTTGTTTGAACAGTAATTTTTTAAACCAAAAGTTTTCCTTTCACGCGGGAGGATGAGTACTTGCAGGGCTATGTCAAAAGAATTGATAATCGGATTAACAGAGCATCGCACCTTTGGCCACATTTTTCAAGCATTCCTGATTGAAAAACAAGTGTCGTTCTATAGTATTGATAAGCTGGTTAAACAACGGGATATTGAATCACTGGCACTGGATGAGGAACAAGCCAGACTGGTGAAACTGATTGAACAGTATAGTGATGAAAAGCTGGTTCAGAAATTTTCAAAAAAGAAAGAAGCGGGCCTGTTCTTTCAAAAAATGGATCCCGACCTGTTTGAAAATCATATCAGCCCATACATTGACCGGCACATCAACCAGATTGTCAGGATCCTGATGAACGGACATACCCGGTTATTCAATAAACAGGTTAAATACGCGAATTTATACGAAGAAGACCGGATTACCGTACCGTCTGAATTCGCAGACTGTACCTTTTGTTTTGAAAGAGTAAAAGAAGGAACCCGGTATAGTCTGGAAATTTTGGTTGGGCAAAAGCCGTTCAATCTGTTACACAAGAAAATTACGATGGTGTCAACCCAGCCATGCTCGCTGGTCTGGCAGAATCAGCTCATTGTATTCGAAAAAATAAACGCAAAAAAATTACTCCCTTTCTTTGAGAAGGAGTTTATTTTTATTCCCTCTCAGGTCGAGGACAAATATTACGGGAGTTTTGTTCTTCAAACCGTAAAGGAATATCAGGTTAAAGCAAAAGGATTTACAATCATCGACGAAGATTTACAAAAAAAAGCCATCCTGTCTGTTGAACACAACCTGAAACTGGAAACCGTTTTCTTCCTAATATTCGCTTACGGTGAAAAAGAGTTTCTGCCAGGCACCAAATCCAGAATCTTTGTGATCCTTCAAAGGGAACCGGGGACCTTTTCATTCAGGAAAATAACGAGAGACTTCACTTGGGAAAAAGAATGCCTGCTGCTTTTAAAAGAATGGGGATTGAAAGAAGATAACGGAAGTTTCGCCTGTGCAGGAAGCGAATTACTGGATGAAAAGGAAAGGGTTCATGAACTTATACGATGGTTGGAAAGGCACCGGAATGATCTTGATCAGGCAGGATTCATTGTCAGGCAGGACAAACTTGAAAAACATTTTTCAATCGATAAGCCGATACTGGATATCCAGGTAGAAATGACAGATGATTGGTTTGATATTTATGCTAACGTGACCTTTGGCAAATTTCAAATTGCATTCATTAAACTAAAGAAGTATATTTTAAATGATATTCATGAATTTGAACTCCCAAATGGCGAAATAGCCATCATACCCAACGAATGGTTTACTGACTATAAGGATTTATTACCGTTCGTCCGCCCGGAAGGAAATAACATGAGGATAAACAAGCATCATTACTATTTTCTTCAGCAAAGATTAAAAGGAATCAACAAAAATCTTTTTAACCGGTTGGATTCGATGGGAAAAGATGGGATTAAAAGAGTCGCCTTGCCAACCGGCCTCAAGGTTTCACTCCGTTCATACCAGGAAGAAGGCTTTTCATGGATCTATCATCTGTACGAGAATCAGTTTGGGGGATGTCTGGCAGATGATATGGGATTAGGTAAGACTTTACAAACCCTGACTCACCTTCTGAAAATAAAAAGCCGGAAAAAAACTTTTCCCGTTCTCTCCGTTGAAAACCCAATGGGACAAATGAGCCTTCCTTTTGAGGAACATGTGGAAGAAAATCAACAACCCGCCACACTGATTGTCATGCCCACTTCACTGATCCATAACTGGGAAAACGAAATTAAAAAGTTTACCCCTCTTCTCAAGGCTTGCACGCATACCGGCATTCAACGAAAGAAAGCGACTGCATTTAAAAAAATAGTTTATCATTATGATATCATTCTGACCACTTATGGAACGGTAAGAAATGATGTTGATATGTTAAGCGAATATGAGTTTCACTACCTGATCCTGGACGAAAGTCAAAATATAAAAAACTCCGGATCAAAAACGTATCAGTCAGTTAATCAGTTAAAATCAAAATACAGATTGGTCTTAACCGGAACACCTATTGAGAATTCATTATCTGATCTTTGGTCGCAGATGAATTTTATAAATAAAGGCTTACTGGGAAACCTGGCTTATTTTAAGCGTGAATTCATTACGCCCATTGAAAAGAAAAATAATCCGGAAAAGCAATCTCAACTCCAAATGCTTATCCGACCTTTTATACTTCGGCGGACAAAGGGTGAAGTAGCCAGAGATCTTCCACCCGTCACCGAACAGATCCGGTACTGTCAGATGGGAGAAGCACAGCGGAGCACATACGAAAAAGAAAAGTCAGCAATAAGAAAGAGCATTCTGGAAAACATTGAACGCGAAGGACCTGAAAAGTCCGGATTTATTATTTTGCAGGGATTAACGCGTTTACGACAGCTGGCCAATCATCCATCTCTTTTGAACGATTCAGAAGAAAGTGAGTCCGGAAAATTTGATGAGATCATGCAAAGCCTTGAAAGCCTGGTGGCAGAAAAGCATAAAGTCCTCGTTTTTTCATCATTCGTCAGGCATCTGAACCTGATTAAGGATCAGATCATTGCCCGGAACTGGAAATATTCCATGCTTACCGGGCAGACTGTTCAGCGGGAAGCGGAAGTTTCGAAATTTCAGGGGGATCCTGAAACCCGAATCTTTCTTATCTCCCTGAAAGCAGGTGGTGTCGGATTAAATCTGACTGCGGCCGGGTATGTTTTTATTATTGATCCCTGGTGGAATCCGGCAGCAGAGATGCAAGCCATCAACAGAGCACACCGGATCGGACAGGATAAGAAAGTGATTGTTTACCGTTTTATTTCAGAAGATACTATTGAAGAAAAAATTCAATACCTTCAGGAACGCAAATCATCGCTTGCTGAAAAATTCATTCATTCAAACACCCCCTTCAAAACCATTACAAAAGAGGAAATTATTGAGCTTCTGAAATAACAGGTGTAATGAATACTAAAAGGGATTACTTATTTGAATATCGGACACGACGACGTACATATGAAGCGAGCCGTGCAAGCCGCGGTCATAGTCCGGGGCGACGTTTAACGGGTGCTCTGTCCGTTAGTGTTCATTTAGAAACTGATCACATTTATGCCAGAATTACATATTCCTAATTTGAAAAACGAATGAAAACCTCCATCTATCTTTTGCTTCTGTGGTTAATCCCCACAATTGGCTACACTCAAAAGAAAATGTCGCTTCAGGATGCAGTCATCGGACGTTATGGTTCACTCAGGCCCGAATCGTTACGGTCATTGCAATGGAAAGATGAAACGACGTACCTGTATGTAAAAGATGATACTCTTTGGAGTAATTCAGCCAAACAAAACATTTCCACGATATCTCTTTCACTGAATGAATTTAATAAGGCTGTTGAAAATGCAGGAATCACCTTTTCCGTATTCCCCCCCTTCCTCTATACAAGCGGCAACCAGATTGAGATCATGCAGCAGAATCATATCCTGCTGTACAATACTGAAAAGAAAATAATTGAACTCAATTTGTCCATTCCATCCGATGCTGAGTATCCGGATTTTTGCAGGTACAATAAAACTGTCGCTTATGTCAAAGGGCAAAATCTTTTCATCCTCGACGAAAACGGGGAAAAGCAAATCACCTTTGAAACTCAACCCGGCATTATATGCGGAGTAGAGGTACACAGGCAGGAATTCGGGATCACGAAAGGAACATTTTGGTCCAAAAGCGGGAAGTATCTTGCCTTTTACCGAAAAGATGAGAGTATGGTCAAGGACTATCCCCTGGTTGATTATATGGCACGTGAAGCAGAATATACGCCTGTGAAATATCCGATGGCAGGAATGACCAGCCACCAGGTCACGGTAGGAATTTATAATCTTGAAACCGGTAAAACGACATTCCTGAATACTGGCAAACCGGACGACCATTATCTGACCAATCTTAGCTGGGGGCCTGAAGATCAGTTTATTTATCTCGCCGAACTGAACAGGGAACAAAATCATATGCATTTAAACCAATACCAGACTGAAACAGGGAAGAAAGTAAAGACGCTTTTTGAAGAAACCAGCTCCACGTATGTTGAGCCGGTTCATCCAATTCAATTTTCAAAGATGAACCCTGAACAGTTCTACTATTGGTCCAGGAAAGATGGATGGTTCCACCTCTATCTCTACAACATCAACGGTAAAATGATCCGTCAGATCACAAAGGGAGAATGGGAAGTCACCGACTTTTATGGCGCCGATCGTCAGGAAAAGAATATTTTTATTCAATCGACAATGGAAAGTCCGGTCGACAGACATATTTATAAAGTTGACATCACCTCAGGCAAAACGCAGAAGCTAAGCCGGGAAGCAGGAACTCATGCGGCATCTTTTTCGCCGGGTATGGATCTGTTCATTGATGAGTGGGAGGCATTTGATATTCCTTCCAGAACAGATTTGATCAGTACAGACGGACAACTGATCAGGAACATTCATCAGCCAACGAATCCGCTGGCAGAATATGAACTGGGAGAAAACCGGATATTTACAATCAAAGCAGCAGACAATAAAACTGATTTATTTTGCCGTATGATCCTTCCCAATGGTTTCAAACCAGAAAAAAAATACCCGGTTGTGGTCTATGTCTATGGCGGACCTCATGCCCAACTCATCAATAACACATGGCTAAATGCAGCCGATTGGTGGCAATATTATCTTGCAGAAAAAGGTTATATCGCTTTCACGATCGATAGCCGCGGTTCCGATAACCGGGGAAAAATGTTCGAAGAAATCATTCACCGGCAGTTGGGTATTACTGAAACTGCAGATCAAATGAAAGGGATTGGATATCTGAAAAGCCTTCCCTTTGTGGACAGCGAACGAATAGGAGTTTACGGATGGAGTTATGGCGGATTTATGACTTTAAACCTGAAGCTCAGGCAACCTGAAACATTTAAAGTTGGCGTTGCCGGGGGACCTGTTGTCGACTGGAAAATGTACGAAGTGATGTATGGAGAGCGATACATGGACAGGCCGGAAGAAAACCCGGAAGGATACAATAACTCAAATATGATTACCCTTGTAAACAACCTGACCGGGAAACTGATGCTGATCCATGGCGTTCAGGATGAAACGGTAGTTATGCAGCACAGCATGATGTTCCTTCGGGAGTGCATCAAACAAAACAAACAGGTTGACTTTTTCGCCTATCCAACGCATCCGCATAATGTAGGTGGGAAAGACCGGCTTCACCTGATGGCTAAAATATGTCAGTATTTTTTTGACTACTTATAACAGAATAGAAATCATACTCACCAATATTGCAGCGCTTCCGGCTTACGGGGCTGGAAGCTGTAAAAGTTTTCATGTCCCATTTCTGTAAAGATAAAGCCAAAACCACCGGTATCTTTAGGGTGATTTGGATAAAATGCCAGGCGGACCTGAATGGTCTTAATTACCAGGTTCTCATTTCTGATCCTGATACCGCCACCTATTCCACCATAATAATTTCCTCTGAAAACGGACTTTTTCTCAGAGCCAATGATCCCCAGGTCGCCAAAGCCAAAAAAAGCAATGTTAAATCCTGCTATTGTTCTTCGTTGGAACACAACTGTCTCCAGGTTCGTCACCAGGCGCTGTTTCCCTGTGGCCAGCTCACTGTAAAAACCACGGATCCCAATATCGTCTTTCAAAAACAACGTTTCTTCATCAAACCGCCGCAAACCGTATAAGTATTGAAGCCTGACAAACTGCCTCGCTTTCTGTTGTCCGACATTGAACAGTCTGCTGATATAGTTACCATTAAATTCTATTTGTCCCTGCTCCATATGGCGGGAATTAAAAAAGCTCCCCACACCAACCGACGCAAATAAATAGGAGGGTTTGTACCTGACCAGGCTACCGGTCGAAAAATACAAATGAGAGTACCACCGGTCTTTAAACTCATTATTGTCGAATCCAAAAACCCATTCATGCAAAAAACCTTTGGGAATATCTTCTGTAATACCATAACTATAAATGAGCCTGTCTCTGATATAATTTCTTTTGGATAAACTAATGCTTCCCATAAAGAGCCTGGATCCCGAATAATATTGCCTGTTATCGATGACAGGATCAGGCCGTTCAAAAAATTTCATATGCCTGAATCTCCCCGACAAAACCAATTGCATGCCTGTAGACGAATTATCATTGATCCGGAAACTATAACCACTCCAAACATCGATCGCTCCATAGTTTAAAGCCGAATCAATAACAAACCGGTCATAATCAATTAAATGATCAGCTTTAGTCAGGCGGTAAAACGCTAAACCACCTCCCCAGCGCGTTGTTGCTAACAGAAATTCCTTTTCAAAATCTGCAAATACACCTTTGCGCCGGTAAGTATCTGCATATCCCGAAGTAATATTCATAAAATGTCCGTTAATATTGGAGATCGTATAAGTCCCTTCAAAACCCACGTATGGCTCCTTTTCAACATTTCCAACTATTTTGGCAGATATTTCATGACCAATTCCCCATATGTTTTGATTATACATTTCAAAACTACCGGCATCAATGCTGTTAAAATGCATGCCAATTCCAAACGAAAAGACGTCTTTTGTCAGGACAGTTAAATCCACCATATTGCTGTCCTTTTTGTTCGGTATTACAAGAAACCTGACATCTTTTATAAAAGAAAGGGACCGGATAATACGTTCATTATCCAGGATCTTCGACATATCGAGTGTATCGCCTACATTGATCAATACATTCTTTTTTACTATTTTAGAATTTGTGGTCGTATGCAACCGGTTGCCAAATTCACCAATTTTTGATTCTGG
>JBDKTZ010000192.1:0-5945 GCA_039679975.1 Prolixibacteraceae bacterium | reverse complement strand
CCTTCATTGTCATCCGAACATTGAATCATTGCCAGCGAAAAAACAATCATTGCCGCCAGCACTGTAAATTTGAGTTTCATAGTTTTCAAATTTTTAAAAAGTTAACATTTCTTCTCCTTTGACGGATAAAAATTCCGCCAATTATCTACTCCTGTTCACCTCGGGAAAATTGGCGTTCACTATTTCCAAATTTCCGGCTAGTTTGCTCATTACATGGATTCAACAGCTATGCCATCTACCTCATTTTAGCCACATAAGTTTAATAATCAATCAGTTAAAAAAATCATTTGTGCAAATACATTATCAGGATGACGACCATCGTAATCAAATTGATAACAACCTTACTTTATGAATTACATTATTCGGGACTTTGGCTTCTAAAAACAATAATTCGTTTTACCTGTTAAAAAACTAAAGAGATGGGGATTTAGAAAACGGATGCTATGATCGAACAACAAAACTTAGGTAAGTTATGTCCTTTTTCCATAAGCTGCCCTGTGTACAAGGAAAAGCTGATTATTGAACGGGTTCCTCCGTTCCTGATCAGAAATGTTTTTTGTAACCGGGGACAGAAAGGATGGAATAATTGTGTCAGGTATAAACTTGCTTCGGAAGGGATTGATATTCCCCCGACAGCGACACCATATAAACAATTTTAAAAACGAGACCGATGCAGAAAAAAATTAAGATCAAAAAAATCGAAGATCATACGGAACGTGCAATTATTCTGCTACTGAAAGAAAGAGGGAAATGCAGAATGGGAGATATCCTGATGAATTTGAAGCTGGGTTACCAGAAGGGATACCGGTATTTAGACGAACTTAACGGTAAAAAATGGATAAGTATTGAAAACGGACCTTATTACAGACTGCAGGTTGACGTAGAATGATAATAAAAACCAGTCCATCAAAATGTATTTTCTAATTCTTTTTATCTCTACTTTTGCATCCGGCATTGAAGTAAATTCCAACGTATCTTTATAGAACAATAGCGACAAGTTCTATTTTGCTTTCGCATAAACATGAACAAAACTTTTCAATACTACGGGGCAGCGCTTCTGTCCATGTTTTTTTGGAGCTTTTCTTTTGTCTGGTTCAAAATTGCTTATAAAGCGTACGAGCCGATGACTGTTGTTCTGTTTCGCTTGATACTGGCAACAGTCATTATTTTTGTGGTTTCACAGGTAATGAGGAAGCTTGAAAAGCTCAGAAAAAATGACTTGGGATGGATGCTTCTTCTTTCATTCTTCGAACCCTTTATGTATTTCATGGGCGAAAGTTTTGGCTTAAAGTATATTTCGTCGACTGTTGCGGCCGTTGTGGTCTCTACTATTCCTTTATTTACAACGCTTGCAGCCTGGTATTTTTACAGGGAAAAGCTTACGAAAACCAACTTTGCCGGTCTGGTCATCTCAATTATTGGTGTTTCTTTGGTTGTGTTCGACACTGCTTATGGTCTTTCAGCTTCCCCTTTGGGATTGATGCTTGAATTTATTGCCGTGTTGTCAACTGTCGGGTATGCTGTCATTTTAAAAAAGCTCACCGCCCGCTATAACGGATATACGATTATAACTTATCAAAATTTATTCGGGATTTTCATGTTCTTCCCCTTTTGGCTGATATTTGAATCGTCAGTTACCTTACAAACCCCGTTTAATGCTGAAGCCTTTTCAGCTATTCTAAAACTGGCTGTTTTCGCATCCATTCTCGCGTTCATATTTTTCACTTACAGTATCCGTCACCTTGGAATCAATCGCTCAAACATGTTCGTAAATCTTATTCCCGTGTTTGTAGCCGTTTTTTCTTTTCTTATCCTGGGCGATGAGATCAATATCCAAAAAGCGGCAGGAATTATGATTGTAATTTCAGGTTTATTCCTGGCCGGAGCAAAAGGCAATGTACTGGATTTAATCCTCACTCGTTTAAAAATAAAATAATAAATTCTTTAAAAGAGTTAAACCTGAATTAACTTTCGAGGAATATATTTGTTTCCCTGGTAAGTGTATGAACATTTATGGTGGCGAATAAAACAAAATACCGGAATAACTTCTTCCTGCTGGTGTTCTTTCACCTGTTCCTTTTCACGTATCCGATATTGGATAAGGCAGTTCATTTACACACCCATGACAGGACGGGCGAAAAAAATTTATGCACAGGATCACCTGTCTTAAGTGCACATGAAGAGGATTGTCCTATCTGCGATTTTCATTTCTTCAATTTTGTAACCGCGCCGCCGCTAAAGACAACCATCTGTTTGACAAATTTTTCCGTCATACAGACTCTTTCCACATCCCGGAGCTATGCTTCATTATTTCATTATTTTCTTCTGCGGGCGCCTCCTGTAAGCCTGTCCTGAGTATGAATTCCATTTAAGTTCAGATCAGGAAAGAGATGTCAAGCATGTTTAAATCAGTGATCAATATTTACTAACGACAGTACAGGAAGGAGAACAGATGGCCGTGCGCAACTGTATCCCTGTATTAAATGAATGTATTATGCTCAACAAGATATTCATATTTACATGTATTTTATTGCTGTTTATCAATCAATCGATTGGCCTGCCCAGCCAAAAGTCCGGACAAGGGAGCCTCAAAGGAAAAATCACCAGCGAAACAACCGGGGAAGTTCTTCCGGGAGCTGTTATTTATTTTCCCGATTTAAAGAAAGGCACTCTCACAGATACTGACGGAACCTATTATATTGGAGAATTACCGGCAACCAGGTTGCTCATTCAGATCAGCAGTATCGGTTGTAAATCATATACCGGCATAATCGATTTATCTGCGGTTGACGAAAAAGATTTTGCATTAAAGAAATCGGTCACAGAAATTGGCGAAGTTGTTATTACAGGCCAGCCGGGTGTTACAGAACAAAAGCGGACTCCGGTAGCGATCGAAGTCGTTTCACAAACTCAACTGGTGCAGAGTTCATCAACGAACATTATCGATGCGATTTCCACTGTACCCGGCGTCTCTCAAATTACCACCGGGACAGGAATCTCCAAACCCGTTATTCGTGGGTTGGGATATAACCGCGTGGTTGTAGTCCACCAGGGGATCAGACAGGAAGGTCAGCAATGGGGAGACGAGCATGGAATTGAGATTGACCAATTTGATGTGGATCATGTTGAAATATTAAAAGGACCGGCCAGTCTGGCCTATGGATCTGACGCCATGGCCGGAGTGATTAACTTTCTGCCTTCTCCTCCTCCTTCCGAGGGACTGGTAAAAGGAAATATCATCAACAATTACCAAACGAATAATGGATTAACCGGCTATTCAGTCAACGTGGCAGGGAACAAAAGCGGCCTGATCTGGGACGCGCGGTACAGCGGTAAACTGGCTCATGCTTTTGAAAATAAATATGACGGCCCGGTTTATAACTCCGGCTTTCGCGAAAATGCCGCCGGCCTTCTGCTTGGGTTAAACCGTCCCTGGGGGTTTTCACATCTGACCATGAGTTTATACAAAATGAAGCCAGGTATTATGGAAGGAGAACGAGACAGTCTGAGCGGCAAATTCCTGAAAATTATTACCAACCCTGACAGTGGAGAAAATGAAGCGCTAGCAACCTCTTCCGATTTTAATTCCTACCAACCCGATGCACCTTTTCAAAAGATTACTCATGCAAAGGTTGTTTGGAATAACAATATTTACCTGGGACAGAGTAAGCTGCAAACCACTGTTGGGTTTCAGCAAAACAGACGAAAGGAATACGAGCAAGCCGATGAATATGGCTTGTATTTCAAACTGAATACCTTCAATTATGACATCAAATACACATTTCCGGAAGTCAAAGAATGGAAGCTTACAACGGGTGTCAACGGCATGTGGCAACAATCAAAAAACAAGGGGTCTGAATTCCTGGTTCCCGCTTATTCTCTTTTTGATCTTGGAGTTTTTGCGATCGTAAACAGAGAAACCGGAAAATTCAACTTCAGCGGAGGTTTACGTTTCGACCAACGATCGGAGTCAGTAGACGCACTGTTCCTGAATACTGCAGGAGAAGCTGTATCTTCGGCCGATCCGGAAGCAACGGAACGTTTTTCTTCGTTTGATAAAACGTTTAGCGGGATTTCAGGAAGTCTGGGTGTTACCTGCCAGGTCAGCGAATGGGTACATACCAGAATAAACATTTCACGTGGGTTCCGTGCTCCGAATATTGCAGAATTAGGTTCAAACGGAGAACATGAAGGGACGTTCAGATTTGAAAAAGGAAATCCTGGTCTGAAACCGGAAACCAGCCTCCAGTTTGACTGGGGCATCGGAATGAATACAGAACATGTATCGACCGAGCTGAGCCTGTTCGACAATACAGTGGACGATTATATCTTTAGCCACCGCCTTCATTCAGTCGCCGGTGGAGACTCGCTTTATGAAGATCTTCCGGTATTCAAATTTTCAGCAGGAAAAGCCCGATTATCGGGTGGTGAATTTTATGCGGACATTCATCCGCACCCCTTCGACTGGCTACATTTCGGAAATACATTCTCCTATACGCGCGGGATCCTCAAAAATCAGCCTGATTCATCTCATTATTTGCCCATGATCCCTGCCCTAAGATGGATTTCAGTGATCCAAACCGATTTTAACCGGGTGAACCGGATGATGAGCCATGCCTATATCAAGTTGGAGTTGGATCATCATGCAGAGCAAAGCCGCTTTTATTCCGCTTACGGGACTGAAACCCGGACGCCCGGATATACCTTATTCAACATAGGGGCCGGAACGGATTTCACAGCAAAGGGAAAAACTTTGTTTTCACTCAATATTTCGGTGAATAATTTGACAAACGTGGCTTATCAGGATCATCTAAGCCGGTTAAAATATGCTGCAATCAATTACCAAACGGGTCGTACCGGGATGTACAACATGGGACGAAACGTGAGTTTTCTGTTGCGGGTGCCTGTTCGTTTTTAATTTGGTTTATCTTACTATTTTTGCTCCCTGATCAACCTCTGGAGATGAAGGCTAAACTTCATCTCCAGGTTTAACTGTATCCTATGGAACCTGTACGTTATTACAAGCCATCCCAGCTAAAAGAAATGACTGCAAACCGTAAACAGGAGTTCTTTGCTTTATTTCAAAAACTGAAAAAGAAAAGACCGTCAAAACTCGACTATGTCGTGCGTCAATTGCATGACGAAGCATTCGAAAAATTTGACTGTCTCACGTGTGCGAATTGCTGTTCATCGATCAGCCCGATCATTAAAGACAAAGATGCAGAACGACTGGCAAAAGGTCAGAAAATGAAAACAACTGAGTTCATCAGCCAATACCTCTACATGGACGATGACCAGGATTATGTTTTTAAGCAGACCCCCTGTCCGTTTCTGATGGCTGACAATTATTGCTGTGTATATCAGGATCGCCCACGAGCATGCCGGGAATACCCGCATACAGACCGAAACCGTTTTTATCAGATCCTGCCGCTCACACTAAAGAATTGCGAAATCTGTCCCATCGCCTATGCGATCACGGAAGAACTGTGCAAAGGTGCGGACCAGTGGTTGTAAGGCAGGCGGCACGGCAGAATCCGGAGACTTTTCTCTATGCCGGCGTCTCGTGTCTTTTTATCCTTTATCTTATGTCTTATATCTTATGTCTTGTGTTATCTTTGTCTTTATGAAACGAGAAGAAAAGAAAAAAATCATGATCGCGGTTGACGGTCATTCCTCGTGCGGGAAAAGCACTCTCGCAAAAGAACTGGCTAAGGCTCTTGGATATATTTATCTCGACAGCGGAGCAATGTACCGTGCAGTTACACTCTTCGCCATCCGAAATCATCTGACCGAAAACGGCAAAGTTGACGAACAGGGGTTAATAGACCGGCTAAATGAGATCAAAATTGATTTTCGCTTTAATCCTGTTACCCGGCAAAACGACACTTTTCTGAATGATGAGAATGTGGAAGAAGAAATTCGCCGTATCGCCGTTTCCAGTTATG
>JBDKTZ010000473.1:0-3336 GCA_039679975.1 Prolixibacteraceae bacterium | reverse complement strand
TATGGATTGCTTTCGTAATCGGAAGGTTGGCCCGGAACACCTGATGCCCTTCTTCATTCTGATTGATCTTAAATTCGGTTTCCCTCAAAGTTCGCTCCAGAGCCGGGAATAAATGAGGGATTGCCTGAGCGTAATTCCATACGTGTGTACAACTGCCCGCACAACAACCCGAATCGTCACCGCATCCTTCCCATGCCCACAATTTTCCGTCATGCTGTCTTAATACCGTCGGCGATTTCAGGATGGTCAGATTAGCCGCAACAGCCTCGAGAACTTCCGACGGAAGTGTGGAATCGAAAAAGGCATCACGAAACAATTCACTGTTCTTTTTCAATTCCGGTGCATGAAGATTCCAGTATTTTACAAGTTCATCCAAACTTTTAAAGCGCGATGCATACCAGGGTTTGTAATAAGGATCGCTCTCCACGCCGGCGCCGGATGTTTCCGGCTCTTCCGGCAGTTTTTTCCATTCGCCGTAACCCTCGCCTTCAAAGTCAGCAATCAGCAAGGCTTCGGCAGACGGTCTGGCCAGATTTTCATTGGGATTATCGGTCAGCACAAACTGGTCGGCCAATACGTGTCCCCAGGGATCAGTACTTTGATCAGTAATCTGAATGACTGCATTTTTTCCCTGATAACTTTTCAGATCCCATATCTTTTCCGTCAGCCTTTCTGTTTGTTGTCCGACAGCTGTTTCGACGACCTTCCCGTCAATCAGAAGTTTTACCGCCGTTTTTTCAGGATCGTTCCCCCCTCCGATCAAAAACTTCATGTATTGTTTATTGATCGCAATTACCGGTGATTCGAGCATGCCTGTTTGTCCGTCGCCCCCCGGATCGAAGGTGTTGACCAGTTGCTTCCCCGAAAACCCGGATACCTCAAACTGTCCGCCAACACTTCCCGCTGATGGTTTTGAGCGAAAGGCCGCACCGGTCACCGAACCTGACGAAAGCCTGTTTTCGGGCAGGTACCAGCTGAAATTAACGGCAACGACTTTCTCTTCACCTGATTTTAAGGATAAGGGTACATACACGGATGCACCGGGTGATACTCCTTCAACCGGCGGATTACTGATCAGCTCCGCATTTTTGATGTGCTTCCACAGAATGGTCTGGGGGTCAAACCAGGCGCCGCGGAACCAGCAATGATCCACAATCGCATCATCCTGATTTACATAAATAGAGAAGCCGTTCCCCGGGTTTTCAGCATGATCGGAAGTCATTAGCCTGAAGCCATTCTTTTCTTCTGAAATCTTCCCCTGCTCATCAATAAAATTCCTGGCGTTATAGGAAAAAACAGCTTCGATTGCCTTTGAAGAGGTGTTTTTAAACTGATATTCCATCACGCCGACGGGCAGGCTTGAATGATCCTCGTCGCCGGGAATGAAAGGACTCCACCCCACCACTTTAACCTGAAGGGGAATATCCGGGTCCTCCAGTTCAAGAGTGGCAAAGGGGAAGCGCGGTAAAAAACGTCCCCTGGCAAAACGGGGCAGTCCGTAACTCCGGTTCCCGCTTCCGTTGCCGCTTCCGCCCGGTCCAAACAGTTTCCAGAAAGGGACCGGCGCCTCCAGCACCTTGGCGCCGTTTTCGAAGCCCTTTACGCTGATGGCCGCAAAGGCGTATGGCTCATTGTATACATCGGGATGATTGCGTACTGAAAGATGCGAAATAGCTCCTGTACCCTCCATGCAAAACATGCCGGCGCCGATTCCACCGATGGGGAAAGCCACTTTATTTAAAAATTCGTCGGTATATTCGCCATTAAACGGACGCCGTTCGGGTATGCCATTTTTCTTCTGAAGCCGGTCCATGACCGCTTTTGCCCCGGCCGATGCCGTGTTGGCCGTCGCAGTTCCGAAAGGCATACTCATCAGCGCACCAAATGCAACGCTGTTTTTTAAAAAATCACGTCTGCCTTTTGCACGAAGTTCTCTCTTCATAATGATATCGGTTTATTTTTTTGGTTATTTCAAAGTGGCTGTGCACTCAAAAAACGGCGCCAGCAGCAGTACAATGAAAACGATTCGCAACATGGCTCCGCTATTTCTCGTTACCCCACAGATTTGACTTATTACCTTTTTCTCCACGCCATGAATCCCTCCATAAATGGATATCAGAAGGAGAAACGGCGGGCATCGGTTTACGTTCTTCTTTAGAGAATGAGCGTGGTAATGCTGAAGCCTGATCCTGATACCAGTAGGCCACTGATGCCAGATCAAGTGTCAGATTATTGTTATGCCCGTGTTCAATAGTAAACTTGCATGACTTATCAAAATAAAAAGGATCCTTAATAAAGAAACGGTAAACATGGGTCCTTCCCAGCCAGCCGGTTTCGTTATTCACGCGCGGGTAGCCGAAATACGGATGCTGAAATAACTCTTTGGGACACCAGGAAGTATTAAAGAAATCTTCAGTACCCGTGCCAATGATCGACGGAGTTGTCTCTCCATCAATAAATACCATCTCATCTCCTTCACCGTACCACATTGTCGAGGGACAATTCACATAATAGTTAACCCCGACAAACTGCCCCTTACCTTTAATGTCGGCAAAAACATAGTTTTTTTCGCCGTTCAGGTTTTTACCCTGCTCACCCAGCAATCCCCATTCATTTTCGCCATCGGGCAAGGCCTCCGTCACCTCATGGTTATACCACGCATGGAAACGGCCACAGTCTTTGGGTAATTTTTCCATTTCGACGTAATCAATATTGAAATAGAATGAACTGATCGTCACTCCCGACTGGTTTTCTATTTCAATACGGGCTCCGTTGCTGAAAGGCATAGAAAAGTAGCTGACATACGATTTTCCCCAGCCCGGAGAAACGGCAAGCGGTTCGCTTACAAAATTGTATGTTTCATTCCAGCCGTTGCCAAAAAAAGGTCCGATAGGCGATTCAACCGAGGGAAATGAGTTTCCATCCCAGAACATGCGGATAATAATATCATTCCGGTTCAGCTGGTCCGCTCCGGGAGCAATGGTAATCCAGATATGGCTAATTACCCCTGCTCCTTTAACGTCCATAATGGTAGCCTTTTCGCCATCTTTGATATCTTTCATGCAATCGGTATTACCGCCTGTTTTATCCCAGCTGCCTGCTCTTTTTGATTTCAGGCCTTCTTTGATTTTTGTCAGCGAAAACAGATCACTTTGCAGATCCTGCGAAAATGACATTCCTGCATAAAGCGCTAATACGAAAAGGATGTTTAATTTTTTCATTGACTTTAATTTTTTATTGATGGAACTTCCGGACCATCCGGCTCAAACATTTAAGCCGGACGGGTTTAACTAACAGTTCAATTACAAAACCTGTAAAAACAAAAACTCTCAGACG
>JBDKTZ010000444.1:0-6331 GCA_039679975.1 Prolixibacteraceae bacterium | reverse complement strand
TCATCAAAAGCAATTTAAGAAGCAGGCACATGGATTTTGAAGGGCCTGAAGTGGAGCAGGGCGGTCCCTGGGGTTTTCGTCATCAATTTAACATTGCAGACAGCGGTTTTGGATCACGAGGTCCCCGGGTACAGAATGACCGGGCGGGAGAAGTTGGCCGCACGCTTAATATGAAAGATTTTGACCTTGAACGCATCTTCGGCGAGGAAGGCGTGCAAATTGTACATCTTTCGGGATTAATCGGAGCTCTTTCGCCTGAGACCAGCGATTTCTGTTTGCAGATCGCCCGTTTTGCAAAAAAATATGGCACCCGTATTTCTTTCGACTTGAATTTCCGCGCTTCCTTCTGGAAAGGACGGGAAAAAGAGCTTCATGAAATTTTTAAAGAAATTGCATCGGTTGCTGATATCCTGATCGGAAATGAAGAAGATTTCCAGCTCTGCCTGGGAATTGAGGGCCCTGAAGCAGGAGGTGAAGGAATCGAAGCAAAAATTGACGGGTTTAAAGGAATGATTGCACGGGTAAAGGAAACATTTTCGAATGCTTCGGTGTTTGCAACAACGTTACGCCAAGTCATCAGTACCAATGAACATCTTTGGGGGGCCATTATGCTGGCTGATGAGGAATGGCAGGTCATTGAACCCCGCAAAATCAATGTTCTGGACCGTATTGGCGGGGGCGACGGCTTTGTGGGCGGATTACTGTACGGCATTCTCAAAGGATGGAACTCAGAAGAATGGCCTAAGTTCGGATGGGCTACAGGAGCGCTGGCAACGACATTCCTGACCGATTATGCCCAACCGGCAGATGAGGAAATGGTGTGGAGTATCTGGCATGGACATGCCCGGGTAAAAAGATAAATTACAAACTTATGATGTACTATGAAATTGGGTCACCAGACCATGAATTAGCAGCAGACGATCTCAGAAAGGGCTTATTCGCGGCTTTTGACCAGCAAAAATATATAAAAAAGGTTCTGGCCATTCCTCCCGATTACACCCGTTTTCCAAGCAGGGCGGGCGAATTGACCGAAATGACGTGGCAATATTACGGTGACAAACTAACCGATGTGCTTCCTGCACTTGGGACTCATTCTCCAATGACCTCCGGCCAGATCGCTCATATGTTCGGGTCACTCCCGGCATCACTGATCCGGGAACATGACTGGCGTCACGATGTCGTTACCGTGGGTGAAGTACCCGGCGAATATGTCAAAGAATTATCGGAAGGTGCAGTCGATTTTCCATGGCCGGCACAGGTCAATAAACTTTTAATCGAAGGAAACTTCGACCTTATCCTCTCCATAGGCCAGGTAGTCCCTCACGAAGTGGTGGGAATGGCCAACTACAATAAAAATATTTTTGTAGGGACCGGCGGTGTGGAAGGTATTAACAAAAGTCATTTTATCGGGGCAGCCTATGGTATGGAACGAATGATGGGACACTCAGACACCCCGGTGCGTAAGATCTTCAACTATGCTTCTGAGAATTTCACCCGTCACCTGCCGATCCTGTATGTGCAGACGGTTGTGGGACTGGATAAAACAGATGGAAAAATTAAAACCAGGGGCTTATTTATCGGTGACGATTTTGAAGTTTTCGACAGAGCCGCCAAGCTTTCGCTTCAGGTTAATTTCGAAATGGTCGACAAACCGCTCAAAAAAGTGCTGGTCTGGCTCGATCCTTCTGAATTCAAGTCGACCTGGCTCGGGAACAAGTCTATTTACCGTAGCCGGATGGCCATTGCCGATGGCGGTGAACTGATCGTATTGGCGCCTGCGCTGAAAGAATTTGGTGAGGATAAGGAAATTGACCGTTTGATCCGCAAATATGGATACTTTGGAACCCCGGCCACGCTAAAAGCTGTTGCAGAGAACGAAGAACTGAAAAACAACCTGAGCGCCGCCGCCCATCTCATTCATGGCTCATCCGAAGGCCGTTTTTCCGTGACTTACTGTCCGGGACAAGAGCCGGTAAACCTGACAAAAGCTGAAATCGAAAGTGTAGGCTTTATATACGGAAACATCAAAGAGATCATGGATAAATATGAACCGTCCAAACTGAAAGAAGGAATGAATATCATGCCCAATGGCGAGGAAATTTTCTATATCTCCAATCCTGCTCTTGGATTATGGGCCTTTAAAGATCGTTTTACCCAGTCATAAATATAAAGGGCTTTGAGGAGGTAAACCGGGGAAGTATTGGCTGCGGTGAATATTTTCGTGATCTTCCCAAAAATTAGTGTGACCCATTGTACCTGATGTGGTTCAAAAAATGAGGAATGATGAAATTTATTATCGACGATAAAATACCATACATCAAGGGAGCGCTGGAGCCGTTCGGAGAAGTGCTCTACCTGCCTGGATCCGGGACGACACCTGAGGTGGTTAAGGATGCAGATGCACTGATCACCCGGACAAGGACCTTTTGTAATGAAAAACTGCTGAAAGGTTCCAAAGTTAAGTTCATTGCCACAGCCACTATCGGATTCGATCATATCGATACCCGTTACTGCGAAGAAGCAGGCATTGGTTGGACCAATGCCCCCGGATGCAACAGTAAATCGGTTGAGCAATACATTGCCTCTGCCCTTTTTGTAATTTCACAAAAGATGGGATTTTCATTGAAAGATAAAACCATAGGAATTGTCGGTGTTGGTCAGGTTGGGTCGAAAGTGGCGAAGATCTGTGAAACCTTTGGTATGAAGGTTTTGCTCAATGATCCTCCCCGGGCCAGGACTGAAGGGCCGGAACAATTTGTGAGTTTAGAGCAGATCAAACAGAAAGCCGATCTGATTACCCTGCATGTACCGTTGAACAAGGAAGGAGAAGATGCCACTTTTCATCTGGCCGGTCCGGATTTTTTCAACAGCTTGGGACAAAAACCTGTTATCATCAATTCCTGTCGGGGTGAAGTGGTCGATAACGGGGCTGCAAAAACTGCGTTAACGGAAGGAAAGATATCTGCTCTGATGCTTGACTGCTGGGAGAATGAGCCGGATATTGACTTGGAATTGCTCAGTCAGTGCATCCTTGCCACACCTCATATCGCAGGTTATTCCAGGGATGGGAAAGCCAATGGAACGACCATGAGCATCCAGGCAGTCAGCCGCTTCTTTAATCTGGGCATCGATCACTGGCAGGCAAAAAATGTAGAACTTCCTGAAAAAACCGATCTAAACCTGGATGAAACAGGGCTGACGGAAGAACAAATACTTGCCAGGGCAGTTTTGTCTACCTATGATATCCGGGGCGATGATCAAAATTTGAGGAAAAACCCGTCACGCTTCGAACGGTTACGGGGCGATTATCCTGTACGCAGGGAGTTTCCTGCCTATACCATTGTCACCCGGAATATTCAGCAGGAAACAATTAAAAAGCTGAAACAACTGGGTTTTCAGGTTAGGGAGGGTTAAACAAGCCGGAAAAGATAAAATATTGAAGATTTTTACTCACGACTCGTGACTCACGACTAAAACAATTTAATAACTTAATACAATGACAAAATTAGCAGACATTGGACTAATCGGGTTAGCCGTGATGGGCGAAAACCTGGTGCTGAATATGGAAAGCAAAGGCTTTACTGTAGCTGTTTATAACCGCACTGTCGATAAAGTGGACAAATTCGTCAACGGGCGTGGCGCCGGCAAGAATTTTATCGGAGCTCATTCGATCGAACAGCTGACCGTATCGCTTAAAAAACCACGCAAGGTGATGATGCTGGTCAAAGCCGGACAACCGGTTGATGACTTTATCGAACAACTGATCCCTCATCTGGAAGAAGGTGATATCATCATCGACGGAGGGAACTCTCATTTCCCCGACACGATCCGTCGCACCAAATATGTTGAAAGCAAAGGCTTATTGTACGTCGGGACAGGTGTTTCGGGTGGTGAAGAAGGCGCTTTGTTAGGTCCATCCATGATGCCGGGCGGATCTCCTGCTGCTTGGCCCCACGTGAAAGAGATTTTCCAGGCAGTTGCAGCCAAAGTGGAAGATGGTTCTCCCTGCTGCGAATGGGTAGGTGAAGGCGGGGCAGGTCACTTTGTAAAAATGGTCCACAATGGAATTGAATACGGTGACATGCAGATCATTTGCGAGGCCTATCAGATCATGAAAGACCTGCTGGGAATAAATGCAGACGAAATGCATGAAGTATTTAAAAAGTGGAATACCGAAGAACTGGATTCATACCTGATCGAGATCACCCGCGATATCCTGGCATTTAAAGATGAGGATGGTCAGGCAATCGTGGAAAAAATTCTGGATACAGCCGGTCAAAAGGGAACCGGGAAATGGACCGGAGTTGCAGCACTTGATCTGGGAATTCCTTTGACTTTGATCGGTGAATCAGTTTTTGCGCGTTGTCTTTCTGCACAAAAGGACCTTCGCGTAGCAGCGTCAAAGGTGATCAATGGCCCGAAACCTGAATTCAACGGTGACAAGGCCCGGTTCATTGACGATATCAAGATGGCGTTATACGGGGCCAAGATCATTTCTTATGCACAGGGATATAACCTGATGATGGAAGCCGCCAAAGAATACAAATGGAACCTGAACTACGGCGGTATCGCGCTGATGTGGCGTGGCGGTTGCATTATCCGTTCAGCATTCCTCGGAGATATCAAAAAAGCATTTGACAGCAATCCTGCGCTGCCAAACCTGCTCTTGGATCCGTTCTTTAAAGGTAAAGTAGAAGCTGCTCAGGCCGGATGGCGCCGGGTTTGCGCTACAGCCGTTGCCAATGGCATTCCGGCACCAGCTCTGACTGCTGCCCTGAGCTACTTCGACGGATTCCGCACCGACCGTCTGCCTGCCAACCTGTTACAGGCGCAACGCGACTACTTTGGTGCCCATACTTACGAACGCATCGACAAGCCCCGTGGCCAGTTCTTCCATACCAACTGGACCGGCCGCGGCGGCGACACCGCCTCATCAACTTATGTGGTCTGATCAATTTGAAATTTATTTCAGAAGCCGGTTCCGGAATTTCCGGGCCGGCTTTTTTTTAGATCCGCTATATTCCTTGAAAGGTGCGGCATCCGTAAGGATCCATTTCAAGAAACCGTACCGGAAAAAAGATGGTACGCAAATTGCAACAACGTAAAATAAAAAATACAGAAATGATGAAACAAGCAGCAATTTATACCACACTTTTTGTCCTTCTGCTTTCCTGTACTTCTTCTCAATATATAAGCGGCAGAGACTATTACGATATCAGTGACAACCTGGATCTGGAGGCAGTGGCTTATCTTTTTGGAGAATCCGAAAATCTGAGGGATTTTGAATATCGGCTGAATGACCCGCAAATTCAGATCTCTAACCTGGATTTGAACAGGGATGGTTATATTGACTATCTCCGGGTGACCGATGCTTCCCGAAGGGGAATCTATCTGGTAGTAATCCAGGCAGTTTTGGGAAGAAATATATTTCAGGACGTTGCAACCGTCTCCGTCGGACGGGACAGATGGGGCAGACAGATCGTCGAGATCGTTGGCGATGAGTATATCTATGGCCGCAATTACATTCTTATCCCTGAATACGCTCACCAACCTGTGATCTTCGGGTTTTTCCGGAGTCCCCGTTACGAACCCTGGCATTCACCCTATTACTGGGATTATTACCCTTCCTATTACGTGTACAGGAGACCCCGGCCGATACCCCGCTATCATGAATATATACACCGACATCATTATGTGCCTCATACTTCCCATTACTCCGATTCCAGAAGAATTGATGTGCCTGATTACGAAAGACATAACGATTATGGATCCAGGCGCCCCGATCATTCATTTATCAACCGGAATCAGGGAGTTCAAAACAAGCAGGACTTAAACCGGAAAAGGTCAGAATCGCCCAATGTAACCTCCCGACCGTCGAATAGCAGAAGATCGGTCGATCCGGTTCAGCACCCGCAAACCGTTCCTTCTTCCGGCAGATCAGATTCGCGGTCAGAACATGAATCTGCGCCTGCACGGAGAGAGTATACAAGGCCTTCGGGAGGAAATTTGGATTCGAAGCCTCAACAGGAACAGCGAATCAGCCCTACAAATTCCGGCTCGGGCAGAAGATCCGGGAATAGGAACGATTCGTCTTCCGATCCGAAGACCAATACAACAATAACAAAGGGAAAAAATACAGTTTCTCCTTCGGTCAGGAAAGAGCCGGGCTCCAGGCGCCAGACGACCAGCAGTCCGGCAAAAGAATCAAGAAAAGAAACCAAAAGCAGTTCCGGGCAAACCAAAAGCGGATCGGGGAGAAGGTAAAATGTGTCCGACAGATGGTTGTACTTTATTTAAGAATCTCGGTTACTACACCTTGGTCGCTTTGTTA
>JBDKTZ010000585.1:0-7631 GCA_039679975.1 Prolixibacteraceae bacterium | reverse complement strand
ATTCCGCTCAATTTCGTTTAGCGCCTGCCTGACCGTGACATTCTTTTGTGAAATACTGATCGTTCCCTGTGAAAAAGCTGCACCCGAAACATGCAGGATAGACAGAAACATAAAAAAAGCTATCCATCTGATCATAAACCAAAGTTTTTTGGTTTCCCTTTTTGTGAAAAGGAAAACAGATCGTTTTTTTTTCATACTTTTGTACTGAATTAGTTATTAATTATTTACTATTTCAGAACCGGTAATTTCTGCAACAAATTGCCGGTTCTATTTTTTCTCATAGGCCTTATCTCCTGATCGTTATGATGTGGTGTTCTATTTTAAAACTGAAACCCGACGTAAACTGAAGCGCTTTAAGAGCTTCGTTAATGCTAATCTCTGTAAAAACTCCGGAGAAACGGTAATTTTTAATCGTTTCATCCTCAAAAACGATTTTTGCATCATAACGTCGTTCAAGCTTGAATGCGATACTTTCGAATGTTTCGTTTTTAAAGATCAGCTTATCATCTTTCCAGGCCGTAACAGACTCCGGATCTACATGTTCGGCCACCATTAAGTGTTCTTCCTGACGACCATTGATTTCACTTAAAGGGATATTGGCGGCTCTTGCAGCATCTTCTGTCAGAAATCCTTCTTTTTTTATAAAGGTAGCCTGTTCATTCGGCTTCAGTTGCAGGAGCTGTTTTTCCGGACTCCCGCTGTTGATCCTGTCCAGGGTAATCTTCCCTTCAAGCAATGTTGCTTCGATCTGTCCCTCCTCCGGATACGATTTGATATTAAAAACAGTTCCCAATACACGAACAGCCAGGTGGGAAGTCTTTACCGTAAACGGTTTTGATTTATCTTTTGCCACGTCGAAATACCCTTCTCCCTCCAGCTGAACCTCTCTGTCGTGTCCGGAAAAGCGGGCAGGATAAACAAGCTTGCTTTTCGCGTTCAGCCAGACCCGGGTTCCGTCTTCGAGCGTGACGAGACTTTTCGCTCCAGCCGGTGTTTCCACGCTTTGATAAATGGCGTCCGCTGTGTGCTGCGATCCGCTTCCGGACTTTAAATAGTTCTGCGCAACCCAGGTCAGGCTAATGGCCAGAAATGCAGTTGCCGCATAACCGCTCAATTGCTTTAGTCTTCGTGCAGGGACGAAAGCCGGGCTGTTTCGTTTTAACGTTGACCGAAGTCCGGAATAAGCGGCCGAGGCATCAAACTTTTCCGGATCCGTGACAATCTCGGAGGTATTGTAAGCAATTTCGATTTCCCTGAACGTTTTCCGGTTCTCTTCATTGCTGTTTTTCCACTGCATAATCTCCAGCGCTTCTTCTTCAGTCGCTTGTCCCGATAAGAATTTAACGACTTTATCTTCAATCATCCTGCTCATAGTTTTTCAGCCTCTTGCAAATAAGACAATGCAAAATGATCTTTCAGTAAAAAGGATGCCGATTTTTTTAAAAGAAATTTCTCATTGCAATCAGAATACCTGCCATACAATAACTTAGAACCTCTCTTAATTTGGCGATGGCAATGGAGATCTGTTTTTGAACGGTATTGGTTGAGATCCGGAGTTTCTCCGCAATCTCCTTTATCGAAAGATTTTCGCCCCGGCTCAACAAAAATATTTCCCTGCATTTGTCCGGCAGGTTGTCAATCGCTTGTTTGATCTGTTGTTCAAGCTCACGGGCAAGTAATGCCGAGGTGCCGTCTTCCTCGCTGATCGCAGAAAAAAGTTGAGCCTGACGGAGTTTTAAGGCATAGTCCTCTTTATTCCTGGAGAAAGTCCTTTTCTGTTTTAGATAATTGAGGGACTGGTTCCGTACCGATTGATACAGATAAGCAGAAACCGATTTTTCGACAAAAAGCACCTCCCTGATTTCCCATACTTTTAAAAAAATTTGGGCAACAACCTCTTCCGCTTCAAAGTGATCCAGGTTAAATTTCCGGGCATAATAACACAGCGGCCGGTAATACAGCCTGAACAACTCCTCAAAAGATTTTTGGTCGAACATCGGCTAACTGAGTTAAAGGATGTTTGATACCGCTGCCTTTATGCTTTTTAGGTCAAAACGACTTCCCGGTGTTCATTTGCAGCCCGGTAGATCGCGGTGATGATCTCCACCGATTTTCGCGCTTCTTCTCCGTCAATTTCGAAAGGCTTGTTTTGTTCCACGGCCTCGATAAAGGCAGCGATGTTACGCGCATGCGGTTCAAAAGGAATGGCCATCGGATCGGACACGCCTCCTCCTCCCTCGATGGTACTGTATTTTTCCCTGATGGCCTGGTCTTCATCCCGGGATTCTGCAAACTGCCATACTTTCAAGCTGTTTTCCTCGAGAATGGCAGTCCCTTTTGTTCCGGTAATCTCCAGTCTGCGGAACTGGCCGGGAAACGAAGCGGTTGTTCCGTAAATCATCCCCAGTGCGCGATTTTTAAATTTTAAAATGGCCACGGCCATATCTTCCACTTCAATTTGCGGATGCCCCAATGTTCCCATGTAGGCCTGGAGGGAGACAACCGGGCCCATCATGTACTGCAACATGTCGATCATATGGATCGACTGGTTCATCAGTGCACCTCCGCCATCCAGCGCCTGTGTTCCCCTCCAGCTGCTGTCGTAATAAGCATCGCTGCGCCACCAGGGCACATACACCGAGGCATTGGTAATCACCCCGAAACGTCCCTGTTCGACAGCCTTCTTCATGATCCGGACCGGATCGTTAAAGCGGTAGTTGAAAATTCCTCCCAGGCGTGTTCCCGATTTCACATGCGCTTCGATCATCCTGTCAATCCGGTCCAGGCTGATCTCAAGGGGTTTTTCACAGATCACATGTTTGCCGTAACGGGCAGCTTCCACGACCGGATCAACATGCGCTCCGCTGGGAGTGGCAATCATCGCAATATCGATATCGGCCGACTGAAGCATTTCTAACGTAGTTTTAAAGATCCTGCAGGAATATTTCTCTGCCAGAGCTTTTGTTTTTATTTCATTTCTGCCGCAAACGCCGATTAAGCGGGCGTTGCAGAGGCTTTTAACAGCTTTGGCATGAAAATCGGCGATACTGCCGGTGCCAATGATCCCCAGGTTCCAGATCTTCATACGTTTTAATATTTCAAATTAACCAAAAATAAAACCTTTAAAAATAAATAACAAAGGAAATTTTGAAGTACCCTTGATATAACCGAACTTCGTCTTTTCTATAACACAATCTTATTGATACTAAATTATGGATTTAGAAAATATTTGCAGCCGGATTGGCGATATTGCCAGGCAAGCCGGACAGTTTATCCGTGAAGAACGGTCAAAAATCACTCCCAAAGATATCGAACTCAAGGAGAAAGCCAGTCTTGTAACCTATGTCGATAAAAATGCAGAACGCATGATCGTGGAGAAACTCCGCGCGATTATGCCTGAGGCCGGATTTGTCACAGAAGAGGGCACTGCGGGACAGCACGGTGAAACCTGGCAATGGGTGATCGATCCGCTCGACGGGACAACTAACTTCATTCACGGGATTTTTCCGCACTCGGTTTCCATAGGGCTGATCCGGGATAATATCCCTGTGGCCGGCGCCATATATGAAGTCGGGCAGGACGAGTTGTTTTCAGCATGGGAAGGTGGCGGTGCCTGGTTGAATGGCAAACGGATCTCCGTTTCAGCCTCTTCCAGACACGAAGATGTATTGTTGGCAACGGGCTTTCCCTATTACAGTTTCGAGATCATGGACCAATACCTGAAGCTACTTGGATTTTTCATGACCGAAACCAGAGGAATGCGAAGAATGGGCTCGGCAGCAGTCGATTTAGCCTATGTCGCCTGCGGAAGGTTCGACGGATTTTTTGAACATGCTCTCCATGCCTGGGATATTGCAGCCGGTATTATTCTCGTGAAGGAGGCCGGAGGAAAAGTATGCGATTTTAAAGGAGGAGAAAATTACTTGTATGGAAGAGAAATCGTGGCTGCCAATACAAACTATTTTCCGGCCTTCTTTAAAAAGGTTAATGAACTGCTCGGTTAGTTTTTGAGTGTTCCTCTTGTGCATCGACTGGTAATGCACTAACTTGCATTAAAATACACAATAATCCCATGACCGATAAAGAAATTACCCTGCTCAAAGCGCAAAGGGAAAAGCTATCCGGAAAAACTTTTGACCTGGAAGGTTGGAAAAGCCAAACCCTTCTGCTGGCACAGCGGATCTTTGGCAAAGAGCATCTGGTTCTAAAAATGCTCAACGATCTGAAGTATGATTATTCGAGCTGGCATTTAAGGGATGTTACAGGGAATAAGGAAACAGAGGATCCCGTCCGGATACAGGCCAGGCAAATACTGGATGCAGCTATGACCGAACTGGAAACATTAGGAGTTCCTTCCGGCGAAAAGCAAGCCCGTGAGGTATGGAACATACTGGAAGAAGAGCTTACAGGCAAACAGGTAAAAGAACTGCAGGATATTCTTTCGGGTGGCGGCGAAGGATGTTTGGAAAAGATAAAAGAAAAACTAAACGCGTTAAAAAAAGAAGATTTGATTCTCATCATTTCCCGGATGATGATTGGATAACTACCTTTGTCGGGATGAAGCCAACGATTGCCATTGTTATTCTGAACTGGAACGGTGAAAAATTGCTTTCCCGTTTTTTACCTTCGGTCATTTCAAACAGCCAGCAGGAAGGTACCAGGATTATCGTAGCAGATAACGGCTCAACCGACTCCTCTTTATCACTGCTTCATGACCGGTTTCCTGAAATAGAAATCCTTGATCTCGGCACGAACCATGGATTTGCAAAAGGATATAATGAAGCGCTTCGGCAAATCAAAGCCGATTATTACATTCTTCTCAATTCGGATGTGGAAGTGACCCCCGGATGGATCGAACCATTAATCAGCCTCATGAAAGATGATGTTTCCATTGCGGCTGTTCAGCCTAAAATAAGGAGCTGGCAAAAAAAAGACGAATTTGAGTATGCAGGCGCTGCCGGTGGTTTTATTGACAAATTAGGCTTTCCTTTTTGCCGCGGCAGGATATTGAATGTCAATGAAAAAGACGAAGGGCAATACGATAAGATATCCGGCATCTTTTGGGCAAGCGGAGCCTGTATGGCCGTCAGAGCGGAAACATTTCATAAAGCTGAAGGATTTGATGCCGATTTCTGGGCGCACATGGAAGAGATCGATCTTTGCTGGCGATTAAAGAATCAGGGGTATCAAGTGATGTATACTCCTTTCAGCACGGTTTATCACCTCGGCGGAGGTTCATTGCCCTATAACAGTCCCCGGAAACTTTATCTGAATTTTCGCAACAGTCTGTTTCTGCTTTACAAGAACCTTCCCGCCAATAAGATGTTTAAAGTGATGACCCTGCGCAGGTGTCTGGACGGGGCAGCCGCTTTAAAGTTTCTGGCTGAAGGAAACTTTGGGGGATTCAGAAGCGTCTGGAATGCTCATATGTCCTACTACAAGGCCTTACCCGTTCTGAGAAAAAAAAGAAACCAATTGATGCAACTCGCAACGCCCAAGTGGCACAATGAAATTCTTTGCAAAAGCATTATCTGGAAGTTTTATATTCAGAAGAAAAGGAAATTCGGAGAACTGGGCCGATAAATTAACTTTCCAGCATTCTCCGGTCTCTGCTTTCGTTATGTAATTAAATAATTTGCTTTATGAAAAACGCAGTCATCAACTCCTTCTATATTGATTCGGTTGGCAAAACGGCAACAAAAATCGATCCCGACAGTTTGCCTGCGATAAAACATGAAAATGACTACGTCTGGCTGCAACTTAATTTCTCGGTACCTGAAGTGAAATTGTTCCTTCAGCCGCTGAACATCAATGAATCGGCCATTCATGCGCTTACCAAAGCTGAATCGCGACCCAGGGTAGCCATTTCAAATGAAGAACTGTTGCTGATTGTGAGAGGGGTCAATAAAATAAAAGGGGAAAAACCGGAAAACATGATCTCCGTACGAATTCTTGCTACGCGTAACCTGCTTATCTCCTGCCAAAAGAAAAACCTTATGTCCATTCAAAACCTCCTCGCCGATATCGAACAGGGGAACCCGCCGCTCTCGACCGGTGATTTTATTGTGAGGCTGAACGAACGCATTGTGGTTAATATGGGAGATACCATGGAGAACATAGAAGAACGGGCGATTGCCATGGAAGAACGGGTGATGGACGACTCCAGAAATGATTATAAGCCTGATTTACATCACCTTCGCCGGCAAATCATTCAATTGAAGCGTTTCCTGATTCCGCAGCGGGATGCTTTAAATAAACTTCAACTGGACAAGACCAACTGGATGACATCGAAACAGCAGATCCGGTTACGCGAAGTCGGAGACTACCTGTTGCGCTATCTCGAAGTTCTGGAGGCATCACGCGAACTTGCTGCAGTGAGTATGGAAATGGTGAACCAGCGACAGAACGAACAGCTTAATAAGCGCATGTATCTTCTCTCACTCATTGCTGCATTGTTTTTGCCGCTCAGCTTTTTCTCCGGACTATTTGGCGTCAACCTTTCAGGAATTCCGTTGGCTGACAGACCTTACGCTTTTCCTTTATTTGTGCTGATCTTGCTTTTGATCGTTCTGGGAATGTTCAGGTTTTTCAAAAGAAATAAATGGTTATAAAAAAGCCCCGCGGCTGGCGAGGCTTAAAAAATTTAAATCAATAACCTTACGAAATTTCAATCATTCTCGGAGCTTTCTCAATATATTCTTCCCGCTTCGGAAGAGTAACTTTCAATATGCCGTTCTGGTGACTGGCACTGATTTTATTTATATCAATACCATCAGGAAGTTGGAATGAACGACTAAATGAAGTGTAATTAAACTCAGAGAATACCACTTTGTTCCCCTCTTTCTTTTCTCTTTCTTCTTTTTTCTCAGAGGAAACGGTCAGAACACTGTCTTTTACATCAATATGGAAATCTTTCTTTTCAAGTCCCGGGGCAGCTACTTCAATTTCATAATTATCTTTGCCCTCGTACACGTTGACACCCGGAGTTGCTTTAAATCCGGATTTTTCATACAGATCATTCCAAAAATTACTTCCGAAAAAATCATCAAACAGACTCGGCGTGTTTCTCCTGCTTCTAACTAACGGTAACATAATTTTTCCTCCTATTCTTTAGTTGAACATTGTTTTCATCCTGCTTTTTACAAAGAGCAGGCCAGACCAAAATTCCCGAAAAAGAAACCCGATAAGTTGTCAATTTGTCTTTTTATACGTCATTTTTTCAGAATATAACTTCCTCAATATGAAATATTTTCAGTCATATTCGTCCTTCAGCCGAATCTGTTCTTTCGGCAGAAATGATTTTTTGTTTATCTTTGCCGGGAATTTACGCAATGGGGTGTCCTAAAATAACGGACTGAGATCATACCCACTGAACCTGATCCGGGTAATGCCGGCGTAGGGAGGGCGAAAAAGGGAATTTAGTTCCTACCTCATTGGTTATTATTAACCAAATTTTCAGAGTAAGATGAAACGATTTTTTTCAATGCTGCTGTTGCAGTGCACAGCAATTTTTTCATTTGGACAATTTTCCGTTTCGGGGATTGTTAAAAATGAAACGGGCGAACCTTTACCTGGAGCGAATGTAATCTTGAACAACAATTACAGGGGGATGCCTGCAGGTGAGGATGGAC
>JBDKTZ010000529.1:0-3873 GCA_039679975.1 Prolixibacteraceae bacterium | reverse complement strand
AAGGTTTCGGCTTGCCAGGTTTCCAACTGGTTAATGGCCGTACTGGGATTAAAATTGGAACCACGCAGCCAGCCATGTTCGGCGCTCCAGGATTGAGCCTGTTCGGTTGTCCACTTTTTGGAAACCGGTTCGGCTTCCTCTGTTTTAGGTTTCTGACTCTGGCAGGCCGCGGCAATCAGGACAACAGCCAGTAAAAACAAGGGGATTCTTTTCATTGATGAAATATTTAATGGTTAAATGGTTGCAAGGTTACAGGGTTACAGGGTTACAAAGCTACAAAGCTACAAAGTTACAGGAGCTCAAGGTTTGAAGGTTTCAAGGTTACTGGGGCATAGCGCACAGCGCGAAGAGCATGGAGCCCAAGGCATGGAGTTTTCCGTTCTCCCGTTTCCGGTCTCCTGTCTCCGGTTTCCGGTTTCCCGTTTCCTGTTTCCCGTTTCCTGTTTCCCTACTCTCCTTTTTCGATTTCCACTTCGCCCGAAGGCCTGTTTATTGGCTGCCCGGCCGGAATGGCCTGCCCGAAATCGGGTGTTCCGTCGGCTTTCCAGCTAAAAGGCTGCATCCGCACATCCCGGTCCCATCCGTCATTGGTGCCCTTTTTGGAATGATAGACAATCCAGTCTTCAGTACCGTCGGGTGACTTGACAAACGAGCAATGCCCCACTCCGTACACTTTGGCATTTCCCTCGAATACCGGTCCCTTTTTGGTCCAGTTGAGCGGATCCAGCAGATTGCCCGAAGAATTGTTTAACTGCAGCATTCCCTGTCGGTATTCCACTTTCCAGGACTCACGGCATGAATAGACAATAAATACATGGTTACCATTCTTCAAAACCTCAGGTCCTTCGTTTAAATTGAGCGGACCTCCGGTTTCCCAGCTTTCCTCCGGCGACGACAACAAGACCCTTTGCCCTTTCATCGTATACGGATTTTCCATTTCCTGGATATACAAATGCTGCGGTGTGGCATCAGTATCCCGTTGTTCTTTCCAGCCCGACCAGATCGCGTACAGTTTTCCGTTATGCTGCAGCACAGTCATATCGATCGCCCAGACATTCGTGGACGGATCGGCCGGATTGTCACCGGTATACAGCATACCCATATCTTCATATTCGCTGAACACATCGGAGGTTTTGGAACGCAGTACGCCGGTTCGCTGATGAATAAACGGAGGCCCGGATTCTCCGGCTGCATAATAGACGTACCACCGGTCACCAATGAAATGAATTTCCGGAGCCCACACGCAGGCTTTGTTCCATCCACTTTGGGGAGCGCGCCAGATCTGGCGGGTTTCGCCTCTTTTGGTCATGTATTTTGAACGGGAAACGGAAATCCCGTTATCGGCCGAAAAGCAGTAGATATAATCATTCCCCAGCTTCACCATCCAGGGATCCGCACCATTCCATACCGGATTGCTGAAGGTTGTTTTCACTTCCGTTTCAGGTGCAGTCTCATCATTTTCGCAGCGCGCAGCAGATGCAAAAATAAGCAAGGAGAGGGTTAGCACATCTAATCTCGTCATATCAACTAATTTGTTTTTAATAGCAACGTAAAAAACCTTATTTCAGACCAAGCCGGCACCAGGTATTCGACGAAGAAGGAACCGAATTAGCAATATTTTCTTCGTAACCGGAACCAGTTCCGTCCGTTTCGTTCAGTCCGATATTGATCCGGATATCTGAACGGTCACTTTTTTTTATTGCAGGAAAAGGCACTTTAAATTCGACCTGATATCCCGAGTCTTCAGCGATTGTTGCTTTTGCCTCAATCTCACCGGAAGGAATGGCTTTCCACTGCCCGTCTTTTCCTTGTTCTGCCGTTACTTGCCCTTCGGTGTCACAGAAGATCCGGTACATCTCCGGTCCCGGCGATAACTGACATGAACCTTCGGTATCCAGATAAACAAAGACCCCGTCGGATAAAGCAGGCTTATCTCTCTTTATCAGCCTCGAGTCGGTCACATCAGCACAAAAGTAAATATTTTGCTCGTCATACCTGATATTTGCCATCAGGTTTGCGCGGCTCTTATGACCAATAAAAATGGGAAAGCCGGTTCCCCACTCTTCTTGGGTAATCCGCCCATCAACAGAAACTGTCTTATATTCTGCTTTTAATTCCGGAATCACGTGTCCTTTGATGATCCAGACCTCGCAGTTGGGACCACGAAAGCTTGTGGTGGAAGCGGCCACGACTGTATTTTCATCCCAGAGGGAAAGGGAGTTCCATTTTGCTTCGCGGTCCAAAGGCACATCGAAGGGGCGGCTCAGCTTCGCAAAATGACGTCCGGCTTTGTCGCCGACAGCCACTTCCATGGTCGATCGCTCCCAGTCGGATGTGCGGCCACCGGTGGTCTGATAAGAAAGCAGCACTTCACCTGAAGGAATGCGCATCAGATAGGGAGCGCCCGCATAGACACCGTCCTGCAACGGCTTTTCCAAAGCATATTCGCGGTTGGGTGAATCGGCCAATACCGGAGTTTTCCAGTTATCAGCAATCTTATTCCTGACAATATACGGTTTAAACTGACCAATTCGGTTGTCTTCAATGGCTACGATAATTTCATCATCCACAAGCAACGGCACAGGCATTCCGTCACGGCGACCTGCCCGGAAACAAACGATTTTAACAGCGTCATTCCATGTTTTTCCGTGGTCGGACGAGCTGATCACGGATATATTCTGCTCGTCGGAAGTCAGTAAAGGCGCCTCGTTGGCAAAGTAAACCTGTAACTCTCCGTCGGGCAACTGAATGAAAGCCGGCTCCCAGCATCCATCGGTAAAACGGGGGCCGCCTTCATAGATCACCTGCTCATCAGTCCAGCTTTGACCCATATCAGTACTTCTCCTTATGGCAATGGCAAAAGGCGTAATCTCATATTTGGCCGGACGATAATTACATGCCATCACCAAATCCCCGTTCTGAAGCTGGATCAGCTCGCTGTTGGCGATATTGACATCGGTCGACCCGTTGTCGTTGGTGACCGTGTGCTTCCGGAAAGTAATGAACGGGCCCTTCCAGCTTTCACCGTTGTCGGTGCTGTAAACCATTTCTCCATTGCCACCGGTTTCGTATACAGCCATTAACGTACCGTCGTTCAGTCTCCGGACGCGGGGATAACCCGCCCAGCCCAACGTTCGGTCGCCTAATGGAGCCAGCCGCTGCATGGAACTGTAATCCCAGGCAATACGAACTCCTTCGACCGGCTCACCCTTTACCCCGGCAACCAATTCAGGCGAATCATCGCTCTCGCCGCAGCCGCCCGAAAAAAATGAAAACAACAGACAGACAGCAGATGTGATCATCATCTTTTTCACAAGTTTTACATTTTCAATTTATCAAATACTGTTTATTATGCGCCATCATAACCCCTCAACGATTGCAGGAAACCCAATTTTACTGAAAATTATTTTCATATACCCGGGGGTTTGCAGAGCAACACGTATGATTTATTTCAGCTATGATTTATTTCAGTTTGTTCGCTCCATGATTTCTTCTAAAGAATACAGGAATCTTCGAATTACTACTCATTCCATTTTACGGAGGAATCTCTTGATGAGGGAAATGCCGCCCGCAATTATGGCGGAGCGACACTTCGACGATAAGCGACTACACGCAAAGTCCCTTATTTCGTCTTCAGCGCCGGTATCATATAATTTTTGTCGATCATCATTACTTCCCGTCCGCCTTTATTTTCAAAGCTGACGCTGCTGATGTACATGTATCGCGGATGGATTTTCGTAGCGCTATTGTGCGCATGGAACACGATCCGCAGCTTGCCGTCCTTATCAGTGAACATGGCGCTGTGCCCTACCCCAACCAGATTTCCGGGCTTTTGAAGGATCGGATTGTTTTCAGATTTGGTCCACGGGCCGG
>JBDKTZ010000139.1:0-6651 GCA_039679975.1 Prolixibacteraceae bacterium | reverse complement strand
CGGGATCTCCGGTCAGTGAATACATCCGCACACTGTTCTCCACACCAGTCAAATCGGATGCAATGTCTTTCAGCAATAAGAGGCGCGAATCGGGCCGGCTCTCCTTATGGATGGAATCAACAATTTCAGAGAGACTGCTGTAAACCAGATATCCGGAACCAATCATCGCAGCAGCAATAATGACCGTCAAGAAGGTGACCTGTATTTCGACTTTTATTCGTTTCATTTAAAAAAACCAGATAAGGGATTAACGACAGAAGGAAATTTTCAACATCATACACACAGAAGCAAAACTTTCATCTTCATAATGTCACCCTGATATAATTTTATTCTGTTCATCTCATTCCTCTGTTTACGGATCTCTCCATTTTTTTATAAAGATAGTTCACCTGCCCGGTTTTTAGAAATATCCGATCATGAATAATTCATGACCTGTGACTCAGCTTCCAAGACTGATCAGAAGAATGCCGGCCAGGATACCAATAAGATAAATCCCTTTTTGTTGAATGTTCCGTTCTTTAAACAGCAACGCACCAATGGTAAAAGAGATCAGCACGCCTCCCCGTCTGAGCGCGGATACAATGGATACCATGGAGTCTGGAAAACTTAACGCATAGAAATACGCGAAATCGGCCGCCAACAGGAAAAGGCCTATTGCCGGGATGCTCCATCGCCATTGAAAAGCAGGGCGTTCAACGCGGGGTTTAGTCCAGCGAAAAAGTGCAATAGCCGGTAGCATCAATACGACCTGGTATATTGAAAACCAGGCTTGCACGGCCAGCCGGTCGATTTTCCGTATAATGAACTTGTCGTATAAGCCGCTTGCAGCACTAAGTAACGTGCCGGCAATGATAAAAAGGATCCACTGATTTTTTCTGAAATGAATGCCTTCCAGCTTTCCGGCCGTCGAAAGAAGATAAAAGAAAACCAACGTGGTGGTGACTCCGGCCCATTGCATCAGATTGAGACTTTCCTGAAAGATCAATATCGCTCCTGCCAGGGTCCATATCGGTCCGGTAGCCTGGATTGGAGTGGCAATGGTGAGAGGTAAATGCTTGAGAGCATGGAACGCAAATAACCAACTGGATACGACGATCATTGATTTCAGCAAAATGAGAAGATGCTCGTTCGGGCTGATCGGGGGAATATATAAATGAATGCTCCTGAAGGTATCGGGGAAAAAGATCGATCCGGATATAATCGGAAGAACAATGCAGGCGCCCGAAATAACAGAGCCAAATAAAACCGGTAAAACAGCATTCTTATGGACCGAAATTTTTTTCAGAGATTCATACAGCCCCAGGATCACAGCCGAAATCAAGGCTAAAAATACCCACATAAACATTAATTTGCAGGTAAAGCTAATAAGCCTGCCTGCATTAACCGGCAGAAGCTTCTTTTCCCTTACGAAGTTTAATTATTCCTTAATCAATCTTTTCCTGACGGTAAACGCGTTGGCCGGATTTTTTATCAGTAACTGGTTGATATCGTCTTCAGTGAAACCAAGTTTCTTCAGGTCAGGGATCAATTTTGTCGGAATGGGTGTATAAGGCTTAAAATTCTTTTCAGGTTGTCCCGGATCATACCAGCCGGCATCGTGCGAGATCAGTACTTTGTTCAGGACGCCCTGATCTTTCATCATTTTTAATAAGCGCGGATAGCGCACGGTCAGGCTCTCGTCCCACCCGTATTTGTCGGCCGATATCCATGCGCCCATTTTTGCTGCCTCGACCAGTCGGGTCGAATCTTTTTCATCGGTGGCATGCGTCCAGATAAACGCTTCCGGAGAAACTCCTTCTTCCCTTAAGATCTCCAGTTCCTGGAATGCAGCAACAGCCGGACCGGAGTGAGCCATGATGGTAAGCCCTGTTGCTTTATGAGTGAGCGCAGCGGCACGTACAAGAGTGGCATGAAATTCAGAAAGCGCTTTACGGTCAACGCCAATTTTAATGAAACCGGGTTTGATCCCGGTACCTTCGATCCCCTGTTCGAATTCGGCGATCCACTTTCCCGCTAACTCTTCGGCTGGCATCAACAGAACCTCCGGCGGAAGAAACCGGTTATTCTGTGCGCCGTAATAACCAGTGTTGGTTAAAATATACATTCCTGTTCTTTCGGATAAAGCTTTCAGCAGTTTGACATCTCTTCCCAGATAAGCCGGAGTACATTCGACCACAGTTTGAATTCCCAGCGCCTTCGCCTTCTGTAGTTCCGGAATAACCTTATCCATAACCTGACCGGCGGTATAAGTCTCCGGCTGATTATTCTCCTGACGATCATAATCGGTCAGGATATGTTCATGTTCCAGGGTCCTGCCTGTTTGGGAGGCGGGTATTTCGCCGGTCACCGTAATGATTTTTCCATGAGGTTGGCCGGTACAGGATGCTGCCAGCAAAATCACTGAAAACAATTGCGATGCTTTCATGAAATGTTTTTGATAAAGTTAAGATTTTTTTATCCGAAGTACATATTTTTTGTATGAGACCGGCATATTTTTTCGCTTGAATTCGAATAAAAAACCGGCGGAGGCCGCTTTCTGATCAATCATTCTTTTCTTTGGGAATCATGGCAGGAGCGGATGAAAGATCATTTTTGGCGTCCCGGATAATCTCCCTGATCGATTCCTGCGATATCAGTTTTGATTTGGCTGCATGGTAAGAAACCTGGACGGTATCGCGGGCCAACAGCAGCGGTACCCCGAGTCTGTTCAGCCTGCCAGTGATTTTTTTTATCTCATCATCTCTCCGGAAGCGTGTAACATCACGGATATAGATGGCCTTGATCCGTTCAGGATACTCCATTGCCACTGACGCATAGATTTCCGGATCACGCTGGCCGCTGTCGCCGATCAGGACAAAAGGAAGATCAGGATAAGTTTGAAAAATAAGTCTGATCTTATCCAGTTTATGAAGATGATTTCCCCCGCCGGACTTCCGTAGGCGAAACATGCTTGTTTTTAACTCCCGAAGAAGGAACACTCCTTTCGGCAGCCGGTTATATGTGCAAAAGTCATCGAGCAGGTCGTACAAATTCCATTCACTGCTGGATACATAAAAAAAAGGGTTAAACTGCCTGCCGTCCGGTCCTTTGTACAAGGCCTGGTAAAAGGCGTCAACTCCCGGAAATGGCTTTCTTGTCCGCGAATTGTGCAGCAACATCAGAAAAAGCTTCCGCAGTGTTTTTGTGGAATGACTGATCAAAATGGTATCGTCAATATCTGAGATCACCCCAAACCGTGCATCAGGGCCGGGAATGAGGATCTCGCCCCTGACTGCTGTTTTCGTGTCAGTTCCGCTTAACTTCTGCTGGAGCCGCACGGAATAGCCAATCCATTTTGAAGGACCTTTTAACATCGGTGTTTCATGAACTAATTGAGCGTCGAAAAGACCGTTCTCATCTGTCATTAACGTGTGCGTTTGTCCCTCTACTTCAATGAAAACCTTTGCCCGCGGAATTTCATCACCCGAATAGCGCTTGAGCATCGATAATGCATTCTGCCAGCGCGAATTCCAGGTTTCGGGTTTGGCCAATCCTTTGTCTTCCGTGACATGTCCTTTTAAGAATATGACATTGTCATTCCCAAAGCCCCTGTAGGCAACAATTAATGGGACTCCGAGCCACCCCAGTTTGTGTTTAATGGTGACCTTGAGCTTTTTGAAAATACTCTTGTGTTTCTTCTTCAGATGGTTGAATATTTTGTTGTGATTGAGCATGCAGTAATTTTTGGCACGGGTTTTATATTCACCCTATGAAACGAACATAACCTATGCCAGAAGAAGGTGCTAACGAAAAAGTGCAAAAGATCCTGCTTGTTGTCAATCCGGTTTCCGGAGATATTGATAAACGAAATTTTGTCGACGAAATTGAAGGTTTTTCAAAGGAGTTAAATTTTTCGTATCGGGTGTATTATACGGTTGGAAAAAAGAAAAAGGACATCAGCCACATAAAGGAATTAATCAGGAGACATTCGCCCGATAAAGTTGTTGCAGCAGGGGGTGACGGAACCTGTAATATGATCGGCGGACTCCTTTTAAATTCGGGTGTTGCGATGGGTATTGTGCCCGCCGGATCAGCAAATGGGCTGGCAAAGGAACTGGGTATCCCCTCACGGCTAAACGATGCCTGGGAGGTAATCGTTCGTGGCGAACGAAAGAAAATGGATGTACTTCTGGTCAATGAAAAACATATTTCCCTGCATTTGAGCGATATCGGGTTAAATGCCCAAATCGTTGAAAACTTTGAAAAAGGTAACATACGAGGCCTTTTGGGATATGCCAGACACTTTGCGAGGGAACTGTTCACTTCAGCTCCCTTAAAATTTAAGGCGGTGCTGGATCAAAAGATCATTTACAAAAAGGCTTATATGGCTGTTATTGCAAATGCCTCACAATACGGGACAGGGGCGGTTGTTAACCCGAAAGGAGAAATTGACGACGGCTATTTTGAATTGTTGTTTATCCGTCCATATACAATTCTCCAGCTTTTAAAAATGGTGGTGTCATTTTTTACCAAGCCCGTGCGCTCCATGAACTACATGGATACTTACAAATGCCGTAAGGTAGATATATTCAACCTTGAAGAAAAGCCGGTACAGGTTGATGGGGAAATTATTGGACGTATGGGGAAAGTTTCTGTAGAGATCCTGCCTCAAAGTCTCGTGGTCATCGTTCCGAGAGATTCTAAAGCCGTCTGACCGCCTTATTTCGAGTCCTGTTCGGGCTGTTGCCTGATCGGTTTTTTCCGGAATTTTTCATCCTTTGGGGTTAGCATGGACTGTCTTAAATGATTGAGAGAATTAATGATCAGGCCCAGCAGAGTAAGTCCCAATGCAATCACCTGCCGCGATGACGATATCGAGCAGGATCGACAATTGTTCAGAGACTGTTATCATGATCGTCTACAGATTGATTAGTATGCTTGAGAATTCGGAGACAGATCCGTTCGTCCGGGTTGTACCATTCGGAATTTTCTTCGGGCACGGGCGGAAGGTCAGCCCAATTCCCGTTTATCATAAACTCCAGTACGAGCGGGTGAATGTAATATTTACGGCATACCGAAATGGTATTATTCAACTCTTCAGCCACCAGCCTGATCAGCGTGGTATCGGGTTTTCTGCGGGGATACTGTACCAGTAACGCTCTTGCTTTGGGCTCCAGTTTGACGGCCAGAACAGTTCCTCCCCACGTTCGGAACGTTTTAGCGGTAAAATATCCGCCGGAAATTTCGAGCAGATACTGATTAACATCCTGTGAAGTGATTGAGTGAAAGCCTCCCTCGCTCTGGTATCGGAATAATTCATAGCCCGGGAGTTCTGAACATTCTCTTAGCAGGCGTTTGAGCCGGGGATCGCGGATCGTGATTCTTCTGAGTTTACCGCTCTTGGCCATATATCTTAAAACCAGACCGTCCCTGTTTTCCTGAAGATGTTTTCTCCTCAGCGTGGTTAAGCCATAGGTGCCGTTTAGCTTCCTGTATTGTTGGTTTCCCACGCGCAGGTAAGCGACATCCATAAGACTGATCGCCAGGGCGGTCACTTTTTCCTTATTCCATTTTCTGTTCCGCAGCGCTTTTTTCATTTGTTCGCGGATGCGGGGAAGAGCCAGGGCAAAGTTATACAGGTTGTCGTATTTTTGTTCGTTTATAAATTCGTTCCATTCATTGTGATACACATATTGCTTTCGCCCTTTGGTATCTCTTCCTGTGGCCTGAATATGCCCTTTTGCTTTCCTGCAGATCCACACGTTTTCCCACATGGGCGGGATTCCCAGGTTCCGGATCCTGTCCAGGATCTTTTTATCAGTGATTAGCTGTCCCCTCTGATCAAGATAAACGAACCCGTCTCCTCCTCTGTCCCTTTTATAACCCGTTTCAGCGTCGCTGACATAAACCAGGGAAGGGGGCAGAGCTTTATTTTTGATCATAAGAAATTTCTCCGGTACCAGGTCGTTGGCATTAGTTGTTCCTTAAAGCTTCGGCCAGATCTCTTTTCGACATTTTACTTCTTCCCCTGATCCCGACCTGCTTAGCTTTATCATAGAGTTCTTTCCGGCTGCGTTCTTCATAGGTGGAACTATGCCCGCCTCTTTCACCCGAATCAGGAGTATTCGCAATTCGAGCCGACTTTTGCTTACTGTACCCCTTTTCACGTAACGCTTCATATTTGCGTTCGTTCTTTATTTTTGATGTGTTTCTTTTTTCAGGCATACCCCTTTTCATTTAAATTATGAATGAATTCCCTGGTATCGCTATTCTTTTTCCTTCCAGTTGTTGCATATCTTAATAATTGCTTATAGTCCTTTTTTCAGACCATTCCGGAAAAGCAAACTGCTTTTTCCGGAATGGATTTTCAGGAAGTATCCGCCAGCGCGGAGACTTTTTGACTGACTAAAGTTCATCGATAAATTCCTTTATCTCTTCTTTTGTCCGTCCTGTTTTCTTCTGTATTCTGCCGATCAGTTCATCTTCCTGACCATCCACATACGTCAGGTCATCATCGGTCAATTCTCCATACTGTTGTTTTAACTTACCTTTAATAATGTTCCAGTTGCCTTTCATTTTGTCTGAACTTGCACTCATGTGATCAATTTTTAGTTAATAATTAGCGAAACCTTTATTTTTATGTCGAGCTTAAATTTCTGACTTCTGCCTTTA
>JBDKTZ010000388.1:0-7519 GCA_039679975.1 Prolixibacteraceae bacterium | reverse complement strand
CGGTTCCCCGGCAGTTGAAGATCACATCCCTGATGATGAAATTCTCGATGAACCCGCCCGGAACTCCGGTGATCGAACTGGTCATTAAACTTTCATCAGAAGCGATTATATTACTGATCACCACATTCTTAAAGGTACCCACTCCTTTCCGGCTTCCCAATTTAATGAACAGGGGTGTCTGGACACCGGTCATGGTGATATTGGAAATGGCAACCTGATCCATAATCCCGCCGTCGACCATTTCAAGGGCAATGCCGGAAATGGCAGTTGTATCGTCTGAAACCCCCGGGATCATTTCCGACCAGTTCCGGGTAGACACCTGCGGCGGCCTGCGGATCACACAGTTGCTGATGGTGATATTCCGGAATCCGGCATCACCTGCCGTGCCAAATTTGATGCCGTTGCAGATGGAGCCAATCACACAGTTGGTTATGACTATGTTTTCGACCATGTACCCGGGCCTTTCGCTTTTCAGGCAAATCGCATCGTCATCGCAGTCGACCATACAATCGGAAAGGATGATATTTTTCCCTTCGATATCGATGCCGTCATTGTTCACATTCGAAAAGGAATATACCCGGATCCCCCGGACTTTCACCCCGTCGCACTCACGGATCCGGAATACCCAGGTGGGCGAGTTGATCAGGGTTACGCCCGTGACGGTGATGTTTTTGCAATTGAGCAAAAAGATGTTGTGGTGTCTCGGGCCAGGTTTGGGAAAAAACTTTTCGAATCCCTGTCCGTTGATGGTTCCCGGACCGGTGATGGCGGCATTTTGAATATGATCGGCAAACACCACGGCTCCGGTAAAGGCATCCCGGTCGGTGCTTCCGAGCAACGTGGCCCCTTTTTGAATATGCAGGTTCACGCCGTCTTTCAGAAAGATTGTCGTGGTCAGGTAGGTTCCTGCCGGAAGGGTAACGGTTCCTCCGCCGGTGGCATGGCATTGGTCGACCGCCTCCTGAATCGCTTTCGTTGCCAGGGTTTTCCCGTCTGCAACAGCACCAAAACCGAGCACGTTAAAGTCGCTGCCCCTGGCTGTGAGAAGGATCAGGCAAAATGCGGGGATAAGATAAGTCTTCATCGGTGTGTTTCTGTTTGAGTGAATGATAATCGGAGTCTCTGATTTTTAATGTTTTTATTGAATTTCTTTATCGAAAGTCAAAGGTCAGTTTCATGCTCAGCTTCCGCTCATGGACTTTTACGGGATTGAAAGGATACGGGAATGACTGTGGCCCTGATGCCGGCGGATCGGTAAACTTGGTACCGATGGCACTGATCCCGTGCAGGAAGGACAGGTCGCCGGGCGGATACACAATCGTCGTATTCCTGGGATGACGGGGTACCGGAGGGGTCAGCATCCGGAGGAAAATATCGCAGTTGTGCACGTAGACCGTGAAGCCACGGTGATTTTTCCCCAGTACCTTTACCCAGTACACCCCGGAGTGGTAGCCTTTAAACTCGGGATAAACAAATCCCGATTCGCCGGTGACCGTATTGTTGTAGGCCTTTTCCCAGAGGCCGAACTGCGTTCCTTTCATCCGGTTTTTATAGACCCGGTAAGGCCCGTTTCCCAGCCATTTCATGCCGGCTACCGATTCTTCGGGAAGGCTGAAGGTAATTCCGGCAAACAAACACTGATCAGACGGTTCATAAGCGACATCCAGGCTGAGCAGGCCATCTCCGCTGACGGTCCATTTTGCAGAGTCCCCGTTTTTATAGCGGGCTTCAACGACAAAATCATCCCCTTCATAGCGGGAGGTGACCAGATCGGCTGTTCGTTCACCGGTCACGAATACCGGCCCTTCCGAAAGCGGGATTAATTCCCCTTTACTGCGAACCTGCCGGATCGTTCCGTCGTTTTTGCTGAATGCATAAACCAGCTCTCCGGCCTTAACCTTCAACGTGTCGCCGGTCTCCTGAACAAACGGTCTTCCCGGTTTTTTCCCCGTCAGCAATTCTTCCGCCTTGATTTCGGGCGTTTTCAGCGGCCAGGTCCACGTATTCACATGCCGGCCATGCGGATCGGTCATTTTGATGCGTAAGACGTCAGCCGATTGCCAGGCAGAAGGTAAGCTTACTTTCAGCCACCCTTTCGCGCCCGGAGCCAGATTGGTTTGCAGGTTCTCTGTAAACATCAGCTTTTCACCCGGCTTCCCGTCAGGCCCCGGAAAATTGAGCCATTCGGCAATGAACGAGCATTGGCTGAGATTGGTATAGAAAAAACGGTTTTCGATGCGGAAAATCCCATCGAATTTGCACGTAATAAACCGTTTTTCAAAAATGAGGGGTGCCCAGACTTCGCGGATGGTAAAGAAGCTGCCTTCTTTCTCATGGTATGGGCCCAGGATTCCGTCGGGAGCGTAATTGCCGTGCGAATCCAATTCGCGGTTACGATCTGTGCGTTCGACCGACTCATCAGCAAAGACCCACAAAAAACCGCCCGCACAGAGTGGTTCGTCCCACATTTTTTGCCAGTAGTCGTCCAGCCCGGCGCCCAGTCCGCCATCATGCAACCCATGCAAAAATTCGGTCGGCAGGAATATTTTTCGTTTGCTGAATCCGTCGTGCGACAAATAATTGTATTCGGTATAATGAAGCGTATTGATCAGCTTGTAATCCTGCCAGGGATGCAGCACATTCCGCTGCTGGATGTCCAGTTCCGCAAAATCATCGTCCAGATTCCTGTTTTCCATCCCTTCGTTGCCGTTATCCCACAGAATGACAGAAGGGTGGTTGACATCGCGTGCAATCATGTCTTCAAGCAACTGCCGGGCAAGAGGACTTCCCGGCGGCGGTTCGGGCCATGCCGTGAACTCATCAATGACAAATAAGCCCAGTGAATCGCACACATCCAGAAAATGGCTCTCCGGGGGATAATGCGACATACGAACCGCATTCACGTTCATATCCTTCATCAGGTTGACGTCTTCGATGCTGAAAGCTTTGCAGGAAGTCCGGCCATACCGGGGACGGAAGGTATGCCTGCATACCCCTTTCAGCTTCACACGGACGCCGTTCACATAGATGCCATCGCTTTCGCGCACTTCCACCGTCCGGAATCCGATGCACCGGCTAAGCTGATGGAGAACTCGGTTATTCTGATCGAGCAGGCTGAAAACAACCTGATATAAATTGGGAAATTCGGGCGACCAGGTTTCGACTGATGTCAGTTTTCCTGTAAGGCGGCAGAGCGGAGTCACCGGTGAGCTTTCAAGGCGGGACTGGATATTTCCCTGCCGGTCCTTTATTTCAGCGATGATCCTGTCGGCATTTTTCAGCCCCGACAGATGGACCAGAGCATTGAACGTTCCGTCGGCCCGGGCATCGACCTCCACCCGCAGAATGTTTTCCTGCGGTTTGGCTTCCAGATAAACCGGACGGAAGATCCCGCCGAAAATCCAGTAGTCGGCATGACGTTCAGCCTGGTTGATCCCCGGATGCCCGGAATGCTTTTTGACAAATACCTCCAGCTCATTTTCCTGCCCCTGCCGGATCAGTTTGGTAATGTTGCAGCGGAACGGATAAAATGATCCCTGGTGAACGGGTCCTGCGGCGCGGCCGTTGATGCTGACCCTTGCATCGGTCATGACGCCTTCAAAAACAAGGTCAATCTGCCTGCCTTTCCACGCGGGAGGAAAGTTAAAGCGGTATCTGTAGGTGCCGGTTTCGTTCAGCCGGCCTTCCATCTCATCGCGGCCGAAGTTGTATGCACCAAAACCCTGCTGCTCCCAGCAGGATGGAACAGCAATCGTGGCCCATTTTCCGCTGTTCTGTCCGGCCGAACAATAAAAATCCCAGTTAACCGTATGGTCGGCCCCGGTACCGGACAGGTAGCGGAACTCCGTGTTTTGGGCAGACAGCCAACAGGGCAGGAGGAGCAGTATCAAGAGGTTTGGTGATTTCATAGAAAAGATCCGTATTTAAGCGTTTATTTTAGTTGAGCCACAAAGGTTTATGGTAACTATATCTTTATAAATATCTTCTTCCGGTAAAGAATATACAGGAAAATCCAGCAAACGGCCGTCAACCCGATCCCATTGATGAGCTGGGTCCAGTTTTCAGGCAGAAGATCCGCAATCCCGTCAAAGAAAAAGCCGGCGGTATATTTAAAATCAATGATTCTTCTACCAAGGTAGATTGTTATCGGATTCAAGCCGATGACAATAAAAACAAACGCCCACTTTTTGTATTTCCATACCTCAATTACAAGGTGAAAAACGGAGAAAAGGAGCAGGCTCAGTCCACCGGCAAAGCAAACGAATGAACTGGTCCAGAGATGCTTGTTGATCGGGAAAACCAGATCCCATATTTTCCCGGTCAGTATCAACGCGATTGCTGCCAGCATCATGCAGGCGACCTTTCGCAGAGGACGGTCGTTGAGGTACTTTGTTTGCAGAAATTCGCCTGTGAGCATACCAAGCAATGCAGTCCCTGTGGCCGGTACAACCGAGAATAATTGTTCCGAATTACCGTAAGGGCCGGGCATCAGAAGGCGGTCGATATAACCGGTGAGGTTTCCTTCGGGCGAAAACATATCGGTCGAACCAGGACCGTGAGCGGGAAAAAGCACCAGCGCCAGCCAGTAGACAATTAAAAGCCCGGCAAACCAAATGATCCGAAATGTGGTTCTTGTATTCATATAGATAAGCGCTGCAAACATCCACGCAAGGCCAATGATCCCCAAAACACTCCGGTATGACAGATTTGCAAAATCAAAGCTGACGGCATTACTGTACAGTATCCCCAAAAGAACCAACAGCAGTCCACGTCTGATCACATGGAAGTACAATGATTTACGGTTTTCGTTCATCGTTGTCCGCTTTGCGAGCGAAAAAGGGAAAGACATTCCGGCAATAAAAAGAAACAGCGGGAAAATCATATCATAAAACGTGAAGCCATGCCATTCGGTATGTTTCACCTGAGCTGCCCACCATTGAAAAACAGGCCAGCCGGTAAGTGTGGCAAGTCCAAGGAAAATGTGCCGCCCGCCCATGATCCAGAACATATCGAATCCGCGCAGCGCATCAATTGACTGTAACCGTTTCGTCGCAGGTTTATTATCGTTTTCCATGTCATCACTTTTTAATCATCCCCGCCAGCCACTTGAGGTAATCTTTTGAAGGATCCCCCGGAGAATTTTTTATGCTCTTTCTTAAAGCGGCCGCAACTTCTTTTTTATCTTTCCCGGGCGTTTGATCATCAGAAGCTTTTGCCACAATATCAAAAAGCGCTTGTTTGGCAGAGCTCTTTGCAACCGGATCGTCACCCGACAGCAGCCAGGCCAATGGTTGTACCATTACTGCACCCAGTTTAACAGCAGCCGCTATCGCCGGAACCCTCCACTTTTCATTTTCATCAGACAATCCTTTTAGTACGTAATCGGGTTCTGCGTCAAAATCCCGGATCGAAATATTCCTGATTTTGGCAAACTGGTTCGGCTTGTTGGTGTGGCTTCCCTGGAACCCAATAGCACCAAATAAAGGCATATTAGCCAATGTTTTCACGGTGTCGATATCGGCCATCGTGCTCACTTCCCCGTCGACAGCTATTGTGATGATGTTGCGGTCACATTTAATTTCCATTTTGTGCCAGATCCCCGTGGTTTCATCGGGCCGGTTTGTAACGGCTACATGTCCGTACATCGAACCGGTACAGTGAAGATCATCCCGCCAGGGGGTCCAGGGTGCAAGCAACTGAACCTCAACGCCGGCCGAAGGATACACATCCGCAGGTGTACAACGGATAAAAACTCCGCTGTTGCCCCTCTCCGACAATAAAAATTCGAAGCGGAAAATATAATTACCGTACCATTTCGTGGTATAAATATCAAATCCGTTGCCACTGCTTTTCGTGATCAATTCGCCGTCAGTAACTTCAAATCCGCCTTCTTTATTCAGGGTCCAGTTGGTCAGGTCTTTCCCGTTAAAAAGAGAAACAAATCCGTCATTTTTTTGCGCGAAACACGATGTTGCATATAAAAATGCGATATAGCTGATCAGGATAATTCGTCTCATTCTCTGTTTTTTATTGAAGTGTGAATTACTCAGGTAACACCCAAGGCGCTCTGCAGGCCCTTGATAACAAATAATTGGCGGCATCGTCTCCTGCAAACCGTTCGCTCAGGCTGTCCCATTGCAGTTTTCTTTTCAGCCGGAACGATATGATTGCAAGATGCATTGGAATGGTCATTTCGCGGGCATAAGACAGGTTACTTTCCGGCTGTCGTCTCGATTTAACGGCGTCAATGAAGTTTCGCTGGTGCCCGGGGGATCGTGCGAGCGTCTTTGGAATTTCAGGGATATCGCCTAAGACCTCATTTCCTATGCGAATGGTGCAGGTATTGTAATCACAGGTCAATGTGCCGTTTTCTCCTTCAAAATGTGCACCGATATGCATTTTATCAGCTCCCGGAACCGGGAGAGGTGTTGTCGTCCAGCAGACATCAAGGTTTTCGAACATAAAGTTGGCGTCGATCCATTTGGGTGCGTCGGCAATGCCGTCATAGGGTCTTTCGCCCCTGCTTTCAATGCTGTACAAACCTTTTGGATGAAGCGACATGTACAGGATATCGGCAATGTGGCACCAGAAATCAGCGAAAACGCCTCCTGAATAGTCAAGAAAATAGCGGTAGGAACCATGACAACGAACGGGGGTGTATGCTTCGTAAGGCGCCGGTCCCAGCCACTTATTCCAGTTGAGCGTATCCGGGGGGTTTTCAGGTCCAATGATCGCCATTCTGACTTTATCACTGGGTGCAACATTTCTGAAGGTACCCGAAATCAAAGGGATACCTGCTATTCCAAGCGCCGCATGCTGAATAAAGCTGCGTCTGCCAATTGTATTGCTTCTTTTCTCCATCTGTTTTTTTTCTGGTTTCAATGCTTATTTTTCCGCGTCCTGAAATACAACAGGTGTTTCGAACGGGGACAGGCAGGAGGTATTGTAGCACATTGGGGCAAAGCGGGTTTGAAATGCCTTTCCGTCCGGGAATTTTAAGCCCACTTCAACTCCTGCTCCTTCCACCCACGTCGGGGAGCCGGGACCTTCGTGCCAGTAGTTCCAGGGAGGCAACGGGCGGTCGGGCGGACAAAGGGGAAATTTGATAAATCCGTTTGCATCAGGCTGACCATCCACTTGAATTATTGGAATACCCGGTGGCATTGATTGCGGATCGTATCCTTCCATGACTTTTTCGGAAGAAGTGTCAGGTGTAGAATAACTTCCTGCTTTTACCGTTCGGGTAGGGACCAAAACCAGCGGACCGTATGTTAAGATCACTCCCGGATGAGCCTGTTCAATCCGGTGCCCGATTTTCCCGGTGAAAGTGACTTTCAGATTTTCCCCTGAACGGGTTTCTTTTATTTCCGGGGTTTTTACACAGGAAGGTATCCGGATTTTTAAGGGAATGTCTTCAGGTACATTTTCCGCATCAATCGTCGCTTCAGCCTTGCCTGGATAAGCAGTTTGAATAATGACTTTTACCCATTTGCCTCCAGGTAAAGGAAGTTCAAATGTG
>JBDKTZ010000352.1:0-6035 GCA_039679975.1 Prolixibacteraceae bacterium | reverse complement strand
GGATGAAAATTACAAACCCGCAGCCTTCGGCTTTACGGGCAGGATTCGCAGCTTTGCCGATTACGCCTGAAGTGCCTGATAAATGGACTGATAAAAACGGAGATGCCAGATACAATCCTAAGGATGGAGACAGTTTTACCGACGGAAACGGGAATGGTGTTTTTGATCCGGTTTGGATTGCCGGATTCAGCAACAGTAAGGCGGCCAACGGCATCCATGATGAATTGTGGGCCAGAACGATGGTTATCGATGACGGAAAATCAAGGATTGCGCTGGTTGTACTGGATGCGATTGGTCTGATGAACGATGACATCATTGATATCAGGAAACGAATCCCCGCCGGCACAGGAGTCACTTACACGATCGTTTCGTCCACGCATAACCATGAGACACCTGATTTGATGGGGTTATGGGGGGAAACTCCTTTTAAGAGCGGTGTAAATCAAGAATACATGGATTATGTCAAAAATCAGGCGGCAAGATCGGTTGCTGAGGCCGTTAAAAACTTGAGACCTGCGAGCCTTGCTGTTTCCGAGGACCTGACCGGAGCGATTCCCCTGGTTAAAGATACCAGAAAGCCTGAGGTTTTTGATTCAGGACTCAGGGTGATCAGGGCCATTGACCACGAAAACGGTAATACATTGGGCTCGCTCATAGCCTGGGCCGATCACGCTGAAACATTATGGAGCAAGAACCTGCTTCTGACTTCCGATTTTCCTCACTATGTACGTGAGGGGGTTGAAAAAGGTGTTTTTAAAGGCGATAGTCTGGTCGAAGCCGGCGTTGGTGGGGTAGCAGTATATGCCAATGGGGCAATTGGCGGGTTGATGACCACGCATGCCAGCCTTCCTGTGACCGACCCGCTTACGGGAGTGGTTTATACTGAGCCTTCGTTTGAAAAAGCTGAGGCTCAGGGGAAAGCTCTGTCTTTACTGGCCTTAACTGCCATGAAAAATCCGCTGGAAGTGATTGATACGGCCGCAATTTCCCTGATTGTCCGAACCCTCACATTGCCCATCGACAATAATCTCTTTAAGCTTGCAACTGCGCTGGGCGTATTGAATCGCGGAACAACAGGCTGGATGAAAATGCGTACTGAACTCGCGGTATTGAAAATAGGGCCTGTATCGATGGTGACCATTCCGGGTGAAGCTTATCCTGAAGTGATCAATGGCGGTGTTGAAGCTCCCGAAGGCAACGATTTTGGTCTGGCCCCGGTCGAGTTGCCTCCGGTTAGAGAAATGATGCAGGGGAAATACAAATTTGTCTTTGGTCTTGCCAATGATGAAATAGGTTATATTATTCCCAAAAGCCAATGGGATGTTAAAGCGCCGTATACTTATAATAGGGAAGATTCACCTTACGGAGAGGAAAACTCACTTGGGCCTGAAACCGCCCCATTGTTACATGCTGCTTTAAAGGAAATGCTGAAAGAAGCTGCCAGTCAATAGGTACTAGCTGTTAGCCCATAGTTCCTGGCCATTAGTTTCTGTGATCTGATAATCTTTTACTCTGTTATCTGTAGTTTATGAAGTCAAAAACTGTGAGAAGAATCGGATGTGCATTGGCGGGCCTGTTGCTCCTCTTTTGCCTGCTGATGGCAGTTCCCCGGCTCTGGGGAATGATATTTCCTGAAAAGCCGCCGGTTGGCTATCATTTCGAGGCGCTTGATTATCTGGCAATCAGAGCGGGTTTGGAGGACTTAATCAATCAATATCCGGAAGTCCCTGAAAATATTGAAGAGATCAAAGACATTGAATATAAAAATGTAAACGGTCAATCGCTTCAACTGGATCTGTACAAAACGAAGAACCTAACCAGCTCGGCGCCACTGTTGGTTTTCATCCACGGGGGAGGCTGGAAAGGCGGCAAACGGTCCGACTATCTGGTTTATCTGCTTGCATTTGCTCAAAAGGGATATGTGACAGCTACTGTTTCATATCGCTTGCTCAAAGACGCCCCTTATCCGGCGTGTGCGGAAGATATTACCGATGCCCTTCAATGGTTTTTTAAAAACGGAGATGCCTATGGATATGATCCGGACCGGATTTGTCTGATCGGAGGTTCGGCCGGGGCTCATCTGGCTCTGCTGGCCGCTTATGGGTGGGGAGAAGAAAGGATAAAGACTGACAGTACACAGACCATCGCCAATACGAAGCGGATCAAAGCTGTCGTGGATATATACGGACCTGCTGATCTGACTACACCTTACGCGCAAAGCCAGTCGCTGGTCAGCAATTTCATTGCTCACTCCTGGCAGGAAAGACCGGACCTGTATTCCGAAGCTTCTCCTGTCCGGTATGTGAGTCCGGACGATCCGCCCACTCTGATCCTGCATGGAACCTCCGACAACCTTGTACCTGTCAGCCAGTCGGATTCACTAAATGCACAGCTGGTCAGGGTAAATGTTCCCTGCAAGTATTATAAAGTTCCCTTGTGGCCTCATACCATGGATATGGCGCAACGGGTAAATGATTTTTCACAACGGAAAATGAATGATTTTTTTGAGCGGTATGTGAGGTAGTCAATTTATTCATCATGGAATTACCTGATTCAATCGACTTGCCAAATCTTATGTTATTTGAACTCAAAGTCGCCTATTTTTTTATGTTGCGGAACATCGCGGTTAATATTTAATGTAATGAATACAATTTTTTATGTGTTTTTTATCGGTTATTTCTTTAATTTTACTTAGGAAAAATCAAATTCTTTGTTGAACGCAGGAAGATTTGGTGGGAGGCTTTGTTTTGTGATTTGGATTTTTTTAATAATCATTATGCTGAAGATGATAAGACAAACTATATAAAATTATTATATAACAGTATGATAGATAACCCCGCTAATTAGAAAACGTAATCAAATACTTAGTCATTAACCTTATCTCCTTTAAACTATGAAAAAATCCTTTCTCTGGTTATTTGTTATCTGCATGACGGGAGCGGCGTCGTTTCAGTCGTGCGAAGAAGACACGGACAGGCCGGTTTTTCCGCTATCTGCGACAATATTTCACAGCATTAACGGGAAACAGGTTGCATTTACTGCGCTAACCCACAGTGCTGTGAGCTGGGCCTGGGATTTTGGTGATGGTAATACCAGCACCGAACAAGATCCCGTTTATGTCTATGAAGAAGGAGGCTACTATATTGCCACGCTGACGGCTAAAGATGAGGACGGCAATTCTGTAACAGACGAAGTAAACCTGGCCATTGAACTTCCTCCATATGCCATGCTTACCGGCGATCATACGGCTGATGGTTATAATGGCAAAACCTGGAAACTGACAGCAAGCCACACTGCGTCGGGAGATTATCTTGCCAATGCCGATGCAGGATTGACCGTGGTGAGCGGAACACCCAAGCCGCTCCCCGACGGAATATTCAATACACAGTTCCAGATGGGCGACGTTTACAAAGATGAGTTTACCTTTTACTACGACGGCAGCTATAAGCACGATGTGAAAGAAGATGGAGCTTCCTTTAGCGGACTGGTTTATGAAATGGTCAGTACCGGCGGAGCCGGCATCGTCAATGCAAACGGACAGGAATATGGCTTGTGCATTGCGAAATACACGCCACAGGCGGAGGCTACTTTCACATTTAAAGAAAGCGAAAATTTGACGGTATCATCTGTCTATGGGCCGCCTACCTATTCGGTCACGTTCAATAATGTGATGACATTAAATTTTTCAGGGACAGAGTTTATCGGCTTCCGCGATTTTCAACGAAAAGTGATTGTGAAATCCATTTCCGATACGCGCATGCAATTAATTATGTTCATGGCGGCAGGCACAAAACCCGCTCAGATTATTGGCATAAACACACACGCCCTGGTGCTCAGTTTCGACGTTGTGAGGTAAAACCTGTTTAACGTAATTCAATATGAAACAAACATGCTGCCCTGCAACGCCAGAGGATATGATAATAACTTTCAGCATGGAGTTCCATACGGCCATAAAAAAGCAAATTCTTAATGTATGAAAATGAAAAAAATGAAAAAAAATAAAATAGAGCGCCTTTTTTCCCTTTTTTTGTCGACAGGTATATTCATCGCTTTGTTTACCGGGAATGCTGCCGCTCAGGAATTAATAAAGGTGACAGGAACGGTCATATCGGCAGCCGACGGGGTACCCCTTCCCGGAGTCAGCATTGTCGTAAAGGGCACTTCGTCCGGAGCGATCACAAACCCGGACGGGAAATACAGTATTGACGTGGCAGGCAATGCCACGCTGGTTTTTTCGTTTATCGGTTTCAAGAACCAGGAAGTGAATGTCCAGGGCAAAAAGACGATCGATATCGTGATGGAAGAAAGTATGGAATCGCTCGATGAAGTAGTTGTGACTGCTTTAGGCATAAAACGTGCAGAAAAATCACTGGGCTTTTCTGTTGGTAAAGTAGGCGGAGATGATTTGACGCGTGTGGCCCAGGAGAACCTGCTGAATTCGATGTCCGGGAAAGTATCAGGGGTAACCATTAATTCTACCGGAGGAGCAGGCTCCTCAGTAAGTATGGTCATCAGGGGAGCATCTTCCCTGAGTTCCGACAATCAGCCGTTGTTTGTGATTGACGGGGTTCCCATGTCTAATTCCATCAACAACGTGGGTGGTTTTGGCGCTGATAACCGCGTTGATTATGGCAATGCCATTGCTGACATCGACCCGGAAAGCATTGAAAGCGTATCTATTCTGAAAGGTTCTAATGCCGCTGCGCTATACGGATCACGAGCCGGGAACGGGGTTGTGATGATCACGACCAAAAAGGCGAAAGACAAGCAGAGAATGAAAGTGACGGTAACCTCCAATACTGTTTTCGATGTTCCCGTCCGATATCTGAATGTGCACCATCAGTTCGCTACCGGTTATTTTTCGTACCGGCCCGAGGATGTCGGTGGAGGCGTTCTGCCGACAGTCAGTCCAGACCAGTATTCCTTTGCGGGGCCGGAGCTCGACAAAGGCTATTGGGCCGTGCAGTGGGATGCACCACTCGATGCCAATGGCGTACCGGTACCTACTGAACTGATTTCTTACCCCAACAATATAAAAGACTTTGTAAACGACTGTGCATTTACGACTACTAACAGTGTAGGGATTTCAAGCGGAAGTGAGTTGATCAATTACCGGCTTGGCGTGACCAACATGACCCACGCGGGTCTGATTCCCAATTCTGACCTGAACAAGAACAGCTTCTCTCTGTCGGCTTCCTCGAAAGTGGCCAAAGGGTTGACGGTGAGTACAGACATCAACTTTGCTGATAACTGGGCCGATAACAGGCCTTCTTCGAACAGAGGTACCAACCCTCTTCAATGGGCTTATGCTCATCCCGCGAATATTGATATTAATAAACTGCGCGATTACAAGACAGGGAGCGGGGTCAAACGGGTTTCCGATGCTCACGAGAACCCGTGGTTTCTCGCCTACGACGTAAATAACAGTTTCAAAAGGTATCTTGTTTTCGGGAATCTTGCTGCCAGTTGGGATGTTAACGATAAGTTGAATATCATGGGGAGGTATTCACTCAATAAATCGGACGAAGTACGAGAGACCAAAATAGCTCCCGGCTATACCAAGGAACCCAAAAATGGAGCCTATGGAATATACAGCGGCAATCATTTTGAAAGAAACATGGAGATCCTGGCTACCTGGAAAAACAACTGGAACAATGTATCACTGGTCCTTTCAGGCGGGGGAAACATCAGGTATGCAAAATCATCGGCGATAAGCACCTCCTCCAAATCCGGAGCAGGTTTGGTTGTTCCCAATGTGTTTTCGATCAAAAACATCGCCTCAGGTTCGCTGGACTATTCCAATGTCCGGTATGAGCGGGAAGTCAATAGTGTATATGGTATGATCAATCTGGCGTGGAAGGAAATTGCCTATGCTGACCTGACGGCCCGCAATGATTGGTCGAGCACGCTTCCCGTAGAAAATCGTTCCTATTTCTATCCTTCGGCTTCGTTGAGCCTGATGTTGGATAAAATTTTTGATACAGGAAAAAATGTTGATCTTCTCAAAATCAGGGGTGGTTGGGCCCAGGTGGGCA
>JBDKTZ010000362.1:0-6379 GCA_039679975.1 Prolixibacteraceae bacterium | reverse complement strand
GGTACTCCGGACTCAGAATCAATTCTGGAATAATCGGTCATCTTGTTAAACTTTACTATTCGGTAACGGAAGATTAAAAATAAACATTGAAATTAACGAATAATTGATGAAAATGAATAATTTTTCTCGCAGATAAATGCGTCGGTACCTAAACTTTTATTTTTATCAGGATTTTACAACATTCGATTGTTTCACTTGTTTCAGAGAATAAAAAAATTATGCCAATCAATGTGCCGGAAACAGGAGCACCACGGATTGTAATTGTAGGTGCGGGGTTTGCAGGTTTGAAGTTAGCCCGGATACTTAAACATACAGGGTATCAGATTGTATTGCTTGACAAAAATAATTATCATCAGTTTCAACCTCTTTTTTATCAGGTAGCCACATCAGGGTTGGAACCCAGCGCAATTTCCTTTCCGTTGCGGAAGGTGTTTCAAAAAGAGAAGAACGTCTATGTCAGGGTATCTAATGTAGACCGGATTTTTCCTGAGGAGAAGATGATCGAAACCATGTTTGGCAAGGTATGGTACAATTATTTGGTGCTGGCTACAGGTGCAACGACCAATTTTTTTGGAGTTGACAATTTTAAGAAATACGGTATCCCGATGAAGGCTGTTTCTGAGTCTCTTTACCTAAGGAATACGCTTCTGTTAAATTTTGAAAAAGCAGTGACCATTCGGGATCAGGAACAGCTGAAACGTTTGCTGCATGTCGTGGTCGTGGGCGGTGGGCCTACGGGAGTGGAGGTCTGCGGTGCTTTGGCCGAAATGAGAAAATTTATCCTTCCCAAAGATTATCCGGACCTCGATTTTAACCTGATGCAGATCACGCTTATTGAGGCCAACCAGCAATTACTGAATGGTATGCGGAAGGAATCGGGAAGAAAGGCCAAAACTTACCTGGAAGAGATGGGCATTCACGTGATGGTCGGCCATACCGTGAAAGGGTATGACGGAAAAGAAATTGTTCTGGACAGCGGAGAGATCATTCAGAGTGAAACTTTGATATGGGCTGCCGGAGTGGCGGGACAGCATCCGGAAGGTATCAGTGAAAAAGCTGTTACCCGGGGAAATCGGATCATCGTAAACCGATATCATCAGGTAGAAGGTTATGACACTATTTTCGCAATCGGAGATATTTCGCTGATGACTACAGAGAAGTATCCGAAGGGGCATCCACAGGTTGCACAGGTTGCTTTGCAGCAGGCAATGAACCTGGCGCGCAACCTGATCAGATTGAAGAAGGGAAAAGAGATGTCCGCTTTCGAATACAAAGATAAGGGATCGATGGCTACTATTGGCCGCAACAGGGCCGTTGTGGATTTACCATTGGTCCATTTTGGAGGAACTGTAGCCTGGCTGATCTGGATGTTTGTCCATCTGATGTCGATTGTTGGCGTAAAAAACCGCATGCTGATTTTTATTAACTGGCTCTGGAAGTATTTCACGTTTGACCAGTCACTGCGGATTATTCTCAGACCTTCTCAGAAGGCAAGGGAAAGATTGCTGTCAGGGGAAAGATAAAAAGGTTCTTAAATTCCGGATTAACTCACTTCTCCAAATAAAAGATCGCGATTTGTCCTGATCATTGATTTCTCATTGTTCCTTCCACTTCGCCGGGAGTAACAGGAAGACGTTCGCCAAGAAGCTCACAGCCGTTTGTTGTCACCAGCAGATCATCTTCAAGACGAATACCGCCAAAATCCCGGTAATGGTCCAGCTTCTCAAAGTTGATGAAAGCAGTATTGATTTTTTCATGTTTCCACTTATCAATCAATGCAGGGATAAAATAAATTCCCGGTTCGTTGGTCAGTGTGAATCCAGGCTGCAGTCTTCTGCCCAGACGGAGGGATGCCGTTCCGAACTGACCGACAGGTTGTACTTCATCATCGAATCCGACGTAAATCTGCCCGAGGTCTTCCATGTCGTGCACGTCCAGTCCGATCATATGCCCCAGTCCATGAGGCATAAAAAGAGCATAGGCACCATTTTCGACGGCTTCGGCTATATCTCCCTTAATGAGACCCAGCGCTTTCAGTTCAGCAGCGATCAATTCAGCAATGGCCATGTGAACTGAAAGATAAGTCACTCCGGGTTTTGTAAGCTCCCTGGCTTTATTATTTGCAGCAAGAACAATCTCATAGATCTCTCGTTGACGGGTTGTAAATTTACCTCCCACCGGTGAAGTTCTGGTAAAGTCAGAGGCATAATGCATATCATTTTCGGCTCCCGCATCGACCAGGAGAAGTTCACCTTCTTTCAAATAATTGAGATGACTGTGGTTATGGAGGATCTCTCCGTTTTGCGACAAAATGGTGGGATAAGCCGGCATGCCACCCATGGTCAGAGGGATGCTGTCGATTGTTCCGGCAATGGTTTGCTCCCGGATTCCCGGTTTGGCCATTTTCATCGCGGTTAGCTGCATTTGATAACCAATTTCCCATGCTTTTTTCATTTCCTGGATTTCACAGGGTTCTTTGACCGACCTGAGAGCAACAACAGCCTTTATGAGTTCAAGGGATGCGTATTGTGCAAGCCGGCCGGTTTCTATCCCCAGCAGTTCATGTAGTAAAAGCTTGTTCTCTGCACGATAGGGCGGAAGAAAATGAACCTTTCTTCCCTGCCTGATTGCTTTCGTAATCGCATCTTTTAAATGGCTGAAAGGGGAAGATTTTTTTATGCCTGCCCGTAAAGCTTTCTCCTGCATGCTGATTTGGGGGCCCATCCAGATGATGTCTTCCACTCCCGCATCATCTCCAAAAATCATTCCTTCCGAAGTGTCTGTATCAATCATTCCCGCCAGACCGGGAAAATCGAGTCCAAAGAAATATAAGAATGAACTGTCTTGTCTGAAAGGGAATGCGTTATCGGTATAATTCATGGGTGAATCTGCATTTCCGGGAAGAAGAATTACTCCTCCTTGCACTTGCGCGGTCAGCTTTTTTCTTCGTTCAGCATAAATTTCTTTTCCAAACATGGTTTTATTTTTTAATTTGCGTCTGAAAGATAAGAAAAATATGCTTTTCAAAGATATAACCAGTCTGTGCGAAATAGGTCTGATAAGAGGAGAGGATATTGTTAAACATATAACAAAGCATATCGAATAAGCGTATAGCCCCATAGGGGTATCAATAAATAACAGAAATCAATCGTAAACCTATGAAGAATTACCTGGTGACTTATTTAAACAACCGAATGGTCGAAGAAGGGAAAGAAAAGGCCAGCTATGTAAAACCTCCGGGGCCTGTGGTTACTATCTCCAGACAAGTAGGATGCGGGGGTCTTCAGATCAGCCAACAGTTGGCAGCCGAGTTGAACAAGTCTCTTGCGTGTAAAAAGTGGCAAGTTCTGAGTAAGGAGATCTTAAATAAGAGCGCCCTGGAGTTAAAGGTGGCTCCCGAAAAAGTGGAACGGCTCCTGAGATTAAATGAGCATTTTGCCTTTGACGAAATTTTGTCTGCGTTTACAGATAAGTATTATAAGAGTAATCGCGTGATCCTTAAAACGGTCAGGGAAGTGATTCGCAATTCTGCAGTCGACGGATGCTGTATCATACTGGGACGAGCCGGGAACATAATCGCCGGAGATATCAAAAATGCGCTGCATATTCGTTTAGTGGCACCAATTGACTGGCGCGTAGACCGCCTTTGTGTGCTGAAAGGACTCCCGCGTGCAGAGATGTTGCAGTATGTAAAGGATACGGATATTGAACGGGATAATCTCCATAAACATTTCTTAAAAGAAAAAAACGCAACGGAAAATTATGATCTGGTCATTGACGTTTCCGGATTCTCAGTCGACATGGTCGTTAAACTCATCGCGTATGCCTTTGATTGCAAGGGAATTGTGGAAAATATGAAAAAATTACCCTGACCCTGATTATGCCGATCAAAAAGAAGGTTTCACTTCATACGGCTGATATTATTTAGTCATTTTATCGACAACGTATTTATTCCTTTCAGCCCCGTTTCTGGATACCAGCTCACTGATAAATCCGGCCAGGAAAAGCTGCGTCCCTATAATCATAGCCGTTAAAGCCAGGTAAAAATAGGGGCTGTCGGTTACCTTCGGAGCTGCCAGATTGTGGGCAACTGCGCTCAGCTTACTGATTCCAACCCAAAGTGCAGCAAAAAAACCGGCTAAAAAAACAAGGGTCCCGATTACCCCAAATAAATGCATAGGGCGCTTGCCAAACTTGACAATGAAAATGACCGATAACAGGTCAAGCGGCCCGCGAATAAAACGTTCAATGCCAAACTTGGTCTTTCCGTATTTCCGTTCCTGATGTTGCACCACTTTCTCCCCGATTTTCCTGAACCCCGCCCATTTGGCAAGAATAGGAATATAGCGGTGCATTTCACCGTACACTTCAATGCTCTTGACTACCTTTGCATGATAGGCTTTAAGTCCGCAATTGAAGTCATGAATTTTGATCCCGGAAGTCCTTCGGGCAATCCAGTTGTAAAATTTACTTGGGATATTCTTTGACAAGACCGGATCATATCTTTTTTTCTTCCATCCCGATATCAGATCGTAATGTTCCTCGGTGATCATCCGGTAGAGCTCCGGTATTTCTTCGGGATTATCCTGGAGATCGGCGTCCATAGTAACAACTACTTCTCCTTGTGTCTGGGCAAAACCCACCTGCAAAGCAGCCGATTTCCCATAATTCCGTCTGAATTTAATCCCTTTGACCGCCGGATTATCCTGATGAATTTCCTCAATTATTTGCCAGGAACGATCGCTGCTTCCGTCGTCAATAAAAATAATTTCATAGGAAAATCCATTCCTGTCCATGACTTCCTTAATCCATCCGGCCAGTTCTGTCAGGGATTCTTCTTCATTCAGCAACGGCACAACTACGGAAATATTCATACGGATACTTTTCTGATGATACTAATCCTCAAAATTTCGTTTCTGAAAGAGTACTTATTGTCAAAATCGGTAAGAGTATCTCAGAAAATATCCAAAGGACAGAAATAAGAGTTTTATGCTCACTTATTCCTTCGAGGCCTCTTCTTCGTTCTGCACCTCTTCCATTGCTTCTTCAAAAGCACTTCCTTCATTGGTTTTCTTAATGAAAATTGAGGTGATCAAAGATATAATAAATCCAATGAAGACAACCGAAAATAATCCTGAAAATGCCATCACAGCCGGACTTTGAAATTTGGACATCATTTCTGTGGCCGTTTCAATACTTTCTTCGGGTAAACCTTGTTTCATCAATGCCTCCTCCTGAATTATTCTCAATTGATCGAGCAGAGAAGGATCCAGTTTAAAAATAACAATGGTATAGACAGTTTGGAGGATACCTGAAAACAACATTACGGCTACACCGAAGCCCAAAGCCGTGCCGTACCTGATGGATCCGTTCAATTCTTTGTTCCGGTAATTCAATTGGGAAAAATAAACGCCGGCAGCAATAATTACATAGCTGATCCAGGTTATTGCGGGGTTCAGCATTTGTCCAACTACATACAGAATGACGCTAAAAAGGACTACGGCTATGCCCAGATATAATCCATAGATCATAGCACTTTTCCAAAAAGTTGATTTTTCTTCCATAATATTCACGTTTGAGAGGAGTTTTAAACAAATATATGGATTTTCTGCTTTTCTTCTGAGATACCTGGAGCGCTTTTAACAAAAAAAGGAAGGCAGAGCAAATAATCAGAAAAAAGTAGAAAAAAATATTGTCTTGATCGTTAAGAGATTAAATTGCCGATTTCGGAAAATATACGCTGATCGTACCGGATTCGTTTGGCAGGAAGACAAATTTTTATACTTTTGTCGCCGGGTAAGTCCTGTACGATCAGCTCCTGCTGAATCCCCCCAGGGTCGGAAGACAGCAAGGGTAGGTAGTTGTAGCGGTGCGATACAGATCGCTTACCCACTTTTTATGATTTCGCCGGATTAGCTCAGCTGGCCAGAGCACGTGATTTGTAATCTCGGGGTCCTCAGTTCGAATCTGAGATCCGGCTCAAGTTCTGATAATTTGATGTTCAGCTTCGGATATCCGGACAAACGGATATCCGGATGTTCAGACGATATTCAGATAACCAGGTAAAAAGCTGTAATCTGATAGTCTGAATGTCCGGGAATCTGATGATCCTGTAGTCTGAAAAACTGATCGTGTAAACGGGGAGATACCAAAGTGGCCAACTGGGGCAGACTGTAAATCTGCTGGCTCATGCCTTCGTAGGTTCGAATCCTGCTCTCCCCACACTAAAAGCTCATAGCTCACATCTTGTATCTTTTACTTGCGGGAGTAGCTCAGCCGATAGAGCATTAGCCTTCCAAGCTAAGGGTCGCGGGTTTGAATCCCGTCTCCCGCTCAAAAACTCATCCGGTTCATTCGGGATGAGTTTTTTGATTTCTGT
>JBDKTZ010000327.1:0-1786 GCA_039679975.1 Prolixibacteraceae bacterium | reverse complement strand
TACCAGCGAAACGAAGCATGAAAGCGGTTTTTATTAAACGGCCGTTTGGGTGCCGGCCCCAGCCACATATCATAATCAACGCCTTCGGGCGCTTCCGAATCTTCCGCTACGGGAATCGATTCTTTCCATCCCACATTCGACCAGGAGCGCACAGTACGGACCCGTCCTATATTTCCTTCCTGAACATATTTCACGGCATCGCGCCAGTGCTGGTGGCTGCGCTGCCACTGCCCTACCTGTACCACGTTTTTATATCGTTTCTGGGCTGCTACCATCACGTCGCATTCCTCGATGGTCGATCCGATAGGCTTTTCCACATAGACACTTTTCCCCGCCTCAGATGCATACACCATCATCAGGCAATGCCAGTGATCGGGAGTTCCTATGATCACCGTATCGATATCCTTGTTGTCGAGCAACTGTCTGAAGTCGCCGTACATCAAAGGTTTTTTGCCGGTCAGCTTTTCAACCTCTGCCGCCCGGGGTTCGAGCACGCGTTTATCGACATCGCATAAAGCAATGCACTCCACATCTTCATTCTTCAAAAATGATTTCAGGTCGTTGAAACCCATTCCCCGGCAGCCGATAAGCCCTACTCTCACTTTTTCATTGGGCGAACAACCTGCGTTCATGATCGTTGGGATCGCAGCAATACCGGCGGTGAGTACGGCCGACTGCTTCAGGAAATCCCTTCTGTTTGATTCGTTCATGGATATAGTTTTTTTAGATTAGTCAAAAATGAAAAGTAAAAGTAATAGAATTTAGCGGAAGCGAAAACTTATCAAGCCGGAATTCTTCTCCCAAATACACGCCAATGGCTGATAGTTTCGTGGTTCAATCTTTCTGATATTAAAATAATACATATGCCGAATATAAATCATCAGCTTTTCTGGTGTAATTCGGTTTGAACTTTACTTTTAAAAATTTGTGCTTGAAATAACGATCAAAATCAATATCCTCTCCCTCAATCTTTGATGAATAAACGGATGAAACAGATTTATAAAACTGAAAATAATCTACCGGCATTTCAAGCTTTTTGCTTTTATCAATTTTATCCAAAGGTGATTCTTTCACAGCTTTTGTGTAATCATCAAGTAACTTATCTGTCAGAATTTTAAAATCCATTGATCATCAATTTGTACAAAGGTAATCTTTTTAGTTCCCGTTATTTTATCAGGTGATATTTGGAAACGTAAGGTTCTTTTGGCATTACCCACAAGGGCCGGAACTATATACAGTTGGGGATTGAGGGTTGGTGTCCGGTCGAAGCCCGAAACCGATGTTGCGTTTTGGACGCAAACGGGAAAACTATGCCCGGCAGCGAATGAAAACGCCGGATAACTATTTCCAACATGCTACCTGTTCCTGCGCAATAACCTGAAAAAGCACAAAAACCTGCATCATGTCAATGAACGTCGGGCTGTTTCCTGTACATTTTTTTAGTTTATTGTAAGTCCTAATTTTTTACCTAATCCTTCCTCGAAAATTTTAAATAGAGTAGAAATTTGAATGTCAATTTTTCCATTTTCCAGTCGTGAGATATAGCTTTTTTTAGTCCCTGTTTTTTTAGCTAAGTCTTCTTGGGTGAGATGAGCCTTTTTTCTTTCTTCTTTTATCATTTCTCCAACAATAAAAGCTTTTGCTTTCATTTCAAATTCATCACGTTTTTCAGTCCCAAGTTTTCCATATTTGATGTCTAATAATTCATCAAAGTTTGTTGCGTCTTTTATTGTTTTCATTTTCCTTCTCCTTTTTTATTTCTAAAATAATCCTCTTTAATTTTTAA
>JBDKTZ010000223.1:0-5352 GCA_039679975.1 Prolixibacteraceae bacterium | reverse complement strand
GTTTTTTTAGTTTAGAATAATAAGAACTAACCGAATTAAAAAAATTAGTACAATTTGTTTACATTCGTCCACATCTGTAACGAATTCATTCTTTCAGCGTCTTTATGAATGTTTAGCCAATTTTGTACCTTTAACCAATTTGTTACAAACCATGTAAAATGATCCGGACCTTTGTTAAAATAAGCCTGGTTTTGCTGGTCATTGTTTCCCTGCCAATCGGTTTTTATCTGGTAAGGGAATATTCTGCCCTGAGCAAGAATGAGCAAATGGTTGAGCGGGTTTTCTCAACTCAGCTCGAATCAATCCTTTTTGCGGTAAACCAGTATTCGGAGAATGTATTGAAGCAGTGGAGCCAGACACTGGATCAGCCGGTTGAAACCGACGGTGAGCTGATGCATTCCTTTATTATCAGCCTTTTTCAAAATAATCAGGCTCTTCGGGGGGCTCGCTTTCTGGATCTTACGAATAAGGAGGTGATCACTGAACTGATCCGAGAGGGTGATTCGGTTAGGTTTACCGGTTGGCCGGAGTCTAAGATGGTATGGGACATGCAGAAATTATTGAAGGATAAGTATCAGAAGCTGCATGCGGAGTCCGCTGACGGTAACGTCATCTATTGTTTTCTTCCCTTTAACGGCGAGGGGGAGGTTTGCTGTCAGTTCATAGTCAACTTGAAAACGTTTATTGACCAGAATCTCCGTCCGCAGATCCAGCAGATCTCTCAGGAAATTTTTTTTATCCGGATTTATGATACGCGTGCCTGTCAAACGGTTTATGCTACCGATGCCATCGCGGAGGCGGATTCGACCCTGAAAAAAGCCGCGATGTGGTATCTTCCCGATCATGAGGCAGGCATACGGCTGAAGTCAAAGACGACGTATGAGCTGGCGACAGAGCGCAGCCAACGGGATAATTATCTGCTTGCCGGTATGGGATTACTGGTGCTGTTTGGATTTTTATTTGTCATTGTGAATATTCGCAAGCAAATGAGGCTGGCCGAGATGAAATCAGAATTTGTCTCAAACGTTTCGCACGAGATCAGGACGCCGCTTGCCCTGATCAGCATGTATGCCGAGACGCTCTTGCTGAAACGGCTGAAGACAGAAGAAAAGCAGCAGGAGTATCTCAAATCGATCTACCGGGAGAGTATGCGGTTGGGGGAGATTGTCAACCATATTCTTGATTTCTCGAGGATGGAGAGAAACAAGAGAATCTATCGTTTTGAGGAGGTGAACCTCAATGAATTTATCCCTTATATTATACGTTCGATGGGGACCCAACTGGAGAACAGTCATGTGAACTGCCGGTTTGTTCCCGGGAAGGATGATTTGACGGTCATGGCCGATCCTGATGCCTTTAAGGATGTGATGGTCAACCTGATTGATAATGCGATCAAGTACACTGACGCGGCCGAGCGTAAAATTGAGATCCGTTTATTTCAAAAGCAAGCGCGGATCGTTGTGGAGGTTGAGGATAACGGGATCGGGATATCGGCCCGGCATCAGAAATATATTTTTGACCAATTCTACAGGGTCACTGAGGGTGACCTGGCGCTTAAGGCCAAAGGATCCGGATTGGGGTTAAATCTGGTAAAAAGAATCATGAAGGAACACGGCGGTACGGTATCTGTTCGCAGTAAACCAGGTGAAGGCAGTACATTTATTTTGAAATTTCCTGTAAAATCATTGTATCATGTTTAGAGTATTGATCGTTGAAGATGAACAGCCCATGTTAACCGGCTTGCGTGACAATCTGGAATTTGAAGGTTATGAAGTGGAAACAGTTTCGCGGGGTGATGACGGACTGAAATGCCTTCAGACGAAAAAGTATGATCTGGTTTTGCTTGATGTGATGCTTCCGGGCATGTCGGGTTTTGACGTATGCAGGAAATCCAGGGCGATGAATATTGATACGCCAATTATCTTGCTCACGGCGCGGGGTGAGGAGATGGATAAAGTACTGGGACTGGAACTCGGAGCCGATGATTATGTGACCAAACCTTTCAGTCTGCGTGAACTGCTGGCCCGGATCAAGGTCATTCTTCGCCGTACGGCAGCCAGAAGCCAGGGTATACAAAACAGCCTGGTCACGATCGGTAACCTGGACGTGTCGTTCGAAGCTTACGAGGCATTTAACAATGGGAAAGCCGTAAAAATGTCCCACCGCGAATTCGAGATCCTTCACCTTCTGTACCGGCATGCCGGAAAGATCGTTGGCCGGGATGACTTTCTGGATCAGGTATGGGGTATGGATTATCAGCCTTCGACCCGCACGGTCGATAACTTCATTGTAAGTCTCCGCCAAAAGATCGATGCTCCAGGAAAGTCTCAGCATATCATTACGGTTCATGGGGTAGGATATAAGCTGGTATTGTGACGGCGGAATTTCACCCCAAGCCCTCCTGCCGGTTTTTCTTCAGCGAAAAAAGTAAACCTCTCTTTCCTGACAATTTCTGACAATTCATGACATCATGTGACCGACATCTGACAAGCAGATTACATGTGTGCTTTAGCTTTGCAGTGTACAATCAATGAAACAGAAACAAAAACAGAAAACACACAGAGTCATGAAAACAATTTTAATTTCTTTTTTAGTGATCGTCCTGACAGGGGGCGCGTATGCCGTAACAACTGACACGGAAATGGAGGCCCGGCAGGAGTTGACAAGAACTGTAAAAAGCGTCATCTCGGATGAAATGAACCAGTACAAAAACTATTTTTATGATCGTGATATCACGACCATGAAAGAAAAAGTTGAGATTACCTGCCTGGTAAATGAAAACAGCAAGGTGGAACTCGTAAGAGTAAAATGCCCCAATTGCGATGCGGCCGATTTTGTCAAATACATTTTTAAAGAAAACACCATTCAAGCAAACAGGCTTTTGGCCGGCAAGGTTTTCCGCTTCAATGTTGAATTACGCTACAAGGCGTGGTGAAATCGGAGAAGATTGAGTAAATTAGTACAGTCGTTAAACTGGTGAGCATGCGTTTTTTTATCATAACCGTTAGAGTTTTAATTGTAATGATGTCCGGTCTGCTTGCTTTTGGTTTTCAGAAACTAAAAGCGGCAGACTGGTTCTCTGTTGCGGATTTGCGGGGCTCCTGGGCGTTTACGGTGGGTGACGACCCGCGTTGGGCCGATCCCAATGCATCGACTGCTGACTGGGACTGGTTGACGGTTCCGGGAAGGTGGGAAAACGAGTACCCTGATTATAACGGTTACGCGTGGTATCGGAGAACTTTCAATTTGAACACCGTTCCTCAGAAAGCAAATCTGGTTCTCTTTCTGGGGTATATCGATGATGTGGATGAGGTGTTCATAAACGGGCAAAAGGTGGGACAATCGGGAAGTTTTTTCCCTGAATTCAAGACCGCATTTGATAAGGAAAGACGCTACGTAGTTCCGGCATCGGCTTTGAGAAAAACAGAAAATGTGATCGCGGTGCGGGTTTATGATGATTACAAAGAAGGCGGGATTGTCAGCGCCGGGAATTTTGGATTATATTATGACCGGGAGCTGGACTTGTTGAGTATTGATCTTAGTGGCGTATGGAAATTCAGCACTAAACGGTTAGAAAATATACATTCCCTCGACCTTGAGGACGGTTCGTGGAAAGAAGTTTTTGTCCCTATGAGCTGGGAAGACCAGGGATATCCTGATTATGACGGAATCGCTTATTACCGGAAACGTTTCGTGGCGCCTGCGTCTCTTCAGGGAAAGGAATTATATCTGGTATTGGGAAAGATCGACGATTTCGATCGGGTGTATTTGAACGGCGAGTTAATAGGGCGGGTAGAAGAACTTGAGCAATATTCCCGTTTCAGGCGTGACCGGGCATATCGTTTGCTGCGGATTTACAGAATACCCCATGGAGTGCTGAGAAGTAAAAATCTGGTTTCGGTAGAGGTTAATGATACCTACGGAGCGGGCGGTATTTACGAGGGGCCGATAGGCGTTGTGACGAGTGAGGCCGCACTTAAAATAGGTAATAAATACAGAGAAAACAACTTCAGCGACTGGAACTTTTCCATCTGGGATCTGATTGATCTGTTCGATTAATTGCAATGACTGAAAAAAGCCAATATATCAAAATCAAACCGGGAATGTTATGGCTGATGATGGCCTTCCTGATGGGAAGCATTCTCTCTGCAACAGGGATTGAAGCGATCTTTATCCCTGAAGAAATCAGCCTGAAAGGGTATTGGAGATTCCGGATTGGTGACAACGAGCAATGGTCGGCAGTAAAATTTGAAGATTCGGACTGGACTCAGATCAAGGTTCCTGCACGTTGGGAAGATGAAGGTTTTCAGGGATATGATGGTTTTGCCTGGTACCGCACTTCGGTCGTTATCCCGCTTGAATTGAAAAATTATTCATTAGGGCTCAGGTTAGGCTATATTGACGATGCCGATGAGGTGTTTATTAACGGGAAAAAGATTGGAAAATCGGGTACGTTTCCCCCGCATCATGTGACCGCATTTAACGCTTTGCGGACCTACCCGATCCCAGGAGACCTCCTTAATTTTGGCGGACAAAATCTGATCGCGGTCCGGGTTTATGATTCTCATTTGGAAGGTGGAATTGTTTCAGGCGACGTGAAGATTTTTACAGATGGCAGCATTCCTCCTTTTGATATCAATCTTGCAGGAGAATGGATGTTTAATCAGGGTCTTCAATATGATCCGGGAAATACGAAAAGTATCCAGGTCCCGGGGGCATGGGAAAATCAGGGTTATCCTGGTTATGACGGTTACGCCGTCTATACAAGAAAAGTGAAAGTACCTGAATCATTGGCAAACCAGCGGCTTGTCCTTGTTGCGGGCAGGATCGATGATGTGGACCAGTTGTATATCAATGGCCGGTTCGCGGGACAAACAGGAGATTTTAAAGCGCATCATCCTGAAACAAGATACCGGGAATTGCGGAATTATGTTATTCCTCCCGGTTTATTTAAGGCCGGAGAAGAAAATATCATCGAGATCCGTGTTCGCGATACCGGCGTAGATGGAGGTGTCCTCGAAGGACCTGTGGGCATTATCACACAGGAAAAATTCAGACTATACTGGAAAATGAAGGGCAAATAAAACATCCAACTGGTTGCCTTATGTTTAAAATAAAGGATAGGGTCTCCAGGCCGGACCGTGTGTTTTATAATTTATTAAAATTTGCTGCGATTTTACAGCATTCAGAAATGAAGAGTGGCTTTAAGACGTTAAAATGTTTACTTTTGCTCTTAAAGATTCATTCCTGCAATGGTAGAAGAGGACAAACGATTTGTGTCGGCATTAAAGAACGGAGATTATGAGGCGTTTGATGTTTTGTTCAGAAAATATACGGAGCGGATCTATGCTT
>JBDKTZ010000006.1:0-8414 GCA_039679975.1 Prolixibacteraceae bacterium | reverse complement strand
CTTTGTCCGTGAAATGCTTTTTCACTCGTTCAGGAAAGAGATTTTTGTCGATATCGCAAAGAGCCCGCACTTCCACATTTTCCAGTTGCTGATAGGCCTGAAGATGATTTTGCCCCATCCCGCGAATGCCGATAACAGCGACATTCACCCGGTCGTTGGCTCCCTTCCATCCGTTTCCGGTCAGGATTGTCGGAGCCGCCATCATCCCCAGGTTTCCCAATGCAGTTGTTTTGATAAAATTTCTTCGTTTCATTACAGTTAAAAGTTCAGGTTAAAGTTTAAAGTTCAAAGTGATTGTGGTTACAGGGTTACAGGGTTGTGGCAAAGAGCACAGGGCATGGGGCACAGCGCTCGATATTCTGATTGCCCCGGTATTTTTCCACCTTTCCACCTTCTTCTGTTCTCCCGTCTTCGGTTTCCGTTTTCCGGTCTCCAGTCTCCGGTTATTGCTGACAGCGGGTTTCTGCCGCTACACCATCTCCCCCTTTTCTATCTTGTGTTTTGTGCCTTGTGTCTTACATCTTGATCTTCATATTCCTGTAATGCACCACGCTGCCGTGGTCCTGTAACAGCAAATGTCCTTCGGGCCACCGTCCGAATCCTTCCACGTCACGGAACTTACTTTCAGCGATTTTGGCCTTAAAATCATCGCTGCCCCGCTCATATTCCAGTATTTTCTGTCCGTTCAGCCAATGTTCCACATGGTTACCTTGGCATACGATCATGCTTTCATTCCAGAAGCCCAGCGGACTGGGGCGCTTATCGGAAGAAGCCGGATAGATTTCATATAAGGCCCCTATGGTATGATAATCGTTTGGCTTCATCTTCCCCTGCAACATCCATTCGTGGTTTTTGTCGTCCAGGATCTGGTACTCCAGTCCGTAGCCATAGCCTTTGTTATTGCCGATCCCTTCATGCACGAAATATTTGAGACCGCTGTTCCCGCCTTTGGTTTCCATGCGCCACTCCCATTTCAGGATGAAGTTTCCATACTGGTTCCTGGTAATGATGTCGCCTCCGTTGCCCGATTCGGCGCCTCCCTTCGCGTTGGCAATTAATTCCCCGTTTTCAATTTTCCATCCCTTCTCAGGAAAGCCCGGTTGGTTGATTCCTCTCCACTGACCGGCCGATTTTCCGTCAAACAGCAGTTCCCATCCTTCTTTCTTCTCCGCTGCAGAAAGCGTGTTGATGGGCAGGGCATACTTTTCTTTAAAGGCGTTCCAGGCGTCGCTGCTTTGCTTCAGGTAAACCTCAGGCGATCCTTTTAAACTGAAACACTGAATTCCAAAAGGACCGGTGTAACCTTTATCGGCCAAGCGCTCCACAAACCGGTATACATCGAAACTCCCCTGTCCCAAGGGCCTGATCAGCCGGTCCCAGTTCATTTGCCGGGTTTCGCCGCCATCCGCACCTGAAATGGAAACCGCAAAAAGTTTGGGAAGTATCAGGTCGATCACCTGTTCGAGGTTTTCTTCCGAGTCGGTCTTCAGAAAATGACACAGGTTCAGGACTGAGCCGACATTATCGCGGTTTGCTTTGACCGCCAGCCGGTATGAATCCTCTGCCTTTTCAACCAAAAAGTCCACATGATGATAAATCGCCAGCCTTATGCCGTAAGGTTTAGCCAGGTCGGCCAGCTCCTGTATAACCGGAATGATCAGGTCGTCTGCTGCCGGATCAGAAGGTTTATATTTTGCGGAATGAATATGAACCCACAGGATCAGATCAGTTCCCTTTAGCTTCGGGATTACTTCTTTCCATTCCGGAAGATAAGGGTCTGCCTGGTCAATGTCGATCTTCAGATAATCGGCATAGATTTTCAGCCCTTGTCTGTCCAGGGCTTCCTTTAACTCAAAAATGCCGTCCGTTTCCCGGTGTTCTATACCGTCGAATCCAAGCTTCTTCAACAAGGCCGCCTGCTGATCGTAAGACATGAAGGAGTTGCCGTTCTTGAAAAAAGCATTGTTAAACACAAAAACCGGGTTCTTCAACGTTCTGCTTTTCGTAGCGGAAAAACAAGTTACACCCGCGAAAAGAAAAATCAGTATACCAATCATCAGATGCTTCATATCGTAAGTTTTTAATTCCGTTTTCTGTAATTGCGTGTCAACTTTGAGTTGCTGATCATTCCCGCGTGAGCAGGTATGACCGTCTTTCGGTTAATACTTCCCGTGTTCCTGCAAGGTTTCCCACATAGCCCAGAAGTTTTCCGGGCTCACGTCGTCCTGTACGTTATGGACCGGGGCGAACACGAATCCGCCGCCCGGAGCCATGATGTCGAGTACTTTCTTTACCACCTCCCTAACCTCATCAGGCGTTCCGTTATTCAATGTAGTCTGGGTATCGATCCCGCCGCCCCAGAAAACCAGGTCCCTGCCAAAGTCCCTCTTCAAGCCGGCCAGTTCCATTCCGGCGGCCGTGTACTGCACCGGGTTCAGAATATCCAGCCCGGCATCGATCAGGTCGGGAAGGATGGTACGGATCGCCCCGCAGCTGTGCATGAATATCTTTACGCCCGGCAAACGCTTTTTCAGGTGCCCAAACAAGGTCCGGAACCGCGGAATGATCATCTGCCGCAAGGTATCCGGGTCAATGATAGTGGAACTCTGCGACCCCAGGTCATCACATTCGGAAACAACATCGATGCGGTCCTGTAAATTGTTTTCAACAGCCCAGTCGATCACGGCATCCCAGTATCGGATCTTGTCCTCAAGAATAACCTCCAGAAGCGCCTCCACGCCATAAGGATCAACCACCGTATCCATATACCAGTTTTCGTACCCCCTGATCCGCAGTGAATTCTCGGTCAGCCCGGCCACATGCCGGTCGGCCACGCAGCCATACCCTTCGGTCGCCCTGATTTGCCTTGTCAGGTCCCGCTTCAGAATCTGAAGATAATCATTCCAGTCAGGCCGGTAAAGAAACGGAACCGATTCTGAAAGCGTGTCATATTTCTCCAGCGGATAGGAAATCTGGTTAAAGTACAGATCCTTTCCCGGCTCGCGACGCCAGTCACAACCATAGAAGTCAGTCACAAATTCAACTGTGCCTTCCATCTGCTTTCGCTGATCAAACTCCGGAATGCGCTGGGCTCCGATACGACGGGTGTCAGACTTTAAGTAAACAAGATTCTCTTCGGACGGCGTCACGATTTGTGACACCGGATCAATCTCCGGGAACTGGTACAAAGGAGACAACCCCTTATGGAGCATGGCTGCTTTATACGCATTTTTTGTAATGGAGGTAACCGTTGTTCCTCCAAGATCGTAAGGAACCCGGTCGGATTCACGATGATTGATCGCTGCTTTTATTCTTTCTTTACTGTTCATTTATTCGGATTAGTAGATTTTTGGATTATTGGATTGCTAAATTCCCGGATATTCAAATGTTGGAATTTTCAGCCTGTTGAATTACCGGATTCTCAGATGGCACATTCAACTAAAACGAACATGTTGCTCCACAACGCCGGGGGATATGGATACTGATTTTTCAGCAACATGGAGTTCCATACGATCATTGAGAAAATGGATGAATGTCGTCACAGGTGAACGGGTATAATTTTCGGCACCAACAGATGAACGACAAGCAGTGCGATCAGGTAACCCGATCCGGCGATTGCAAAAGGGATGGCATATCCGTCGGTACCGATATCCTGAAGCACCCGCCCCACCAGGTAAGCGACGATCGCCCCTCCGACTGCTCCGGCAAAGCCGCCGAATCCGGCCACCGAGCCGGTCGCTTTTTTCGGAAAAATATCCGACATCAGGCTGAATACATTCGCCGACCATCCGCAATGGCCTCCGGCTGCGAGCGCGATCAACCCAACCGCCATCCACATGTTTGCGGTATGCGGCACCAACACCACGGGAACGGCAAAAAGTCCACAAGCCAATAGACTTAACTTCCGTCCCTGATTCAGACTGAAGCCGATTTTCATCAGTTTTGACGACAGCCAGCCCAGGAAAATCCCAAGACCCCAGGAGGCCAGGTAAATCGTAAAGAAAGGCAGGCCGATTTCCTTCAGGTTCACGCCGAATTTCACATTCAGGAATTTGGCGCCCCAAAACAGGTAAAACCACCAGATCGGGTCGGCCATAAACTTGGCTACGGCAATAGCCCAGGTTCCGCGGTGCGGGAGGATATCCTTCCATCCTACGCGCGACGCACTCCCCTCTTCTCCGCCGTCGGAATTAATATACTGAAGCTCTTCAGCCGACACCTGCCGGCTTTCTTCCGGCTTCCGGAAAAACTTCAGCCACAACAGCATCCAGATCAGGCTGATTGGAAAGGTCCATAGAAAACCCGTCCTCCAGTCGTCAAAGCCAAGCACAACCGCGGGAATGATCAAAGGTGCAAGGATCGTTCCCATATTCGCACCGCCATTGAAGATGCCCACTGCCAACGCCCGGTCTTTTTTAGGAAACCATTCGGCCACGGCCTTAATAGCCGACGGGAAGTTCCCCGACTGGCCAACCGCCAGGCTGAAGCGCGCCGCCGCAAAGCCCACCCACGAGCGAGCCAACGCATGCCCCAGCGTAGCCAGGCTCCAGATACTGATCGAGATCAGGTAGCCTTTGCGCGTTCCGATCTTATCGATCAGATTGCCCATCAGCAGGAAGCAAACGGCATAAGCCATCATGAACACGCTGTTAATAATGCCGTATTGCTCTTCTGTCCAGCCAATGCTTCTCTGCAGATCGGGAGCCAGAATGCCCAGGGCCGACCGGTCAATATAGAGGATGGTCGTGGCAACAAAAAGCAGGGACAGGATCATCCAGCGAAATTTGGTTTTTTTCTTTTGCATCGGTTTATTGTTTCAATTAACTCCGCATCATTTGCGTATTAAACTTCATCACATTTTTAAAGAGCTTCAACGTACAGAATTCGCTGCAGAGTTTTCGTTACGCGGGCTTCACTGCGCGGATCTCACGTCGTGAATTTCCGCTACGATCCAATTCTGCTTCAAGACAATTCACAAGCCCGATTCACTGGCTTTCAATTCGCTTCACGAAATGAATCACCACGAACAGAAACCCGGTTTCCACGGCTCGATTGTTGCCCTCTTCGCCACACCGGTCCCAAGCCGTCCTCTTATAGAGAATTCCTCATGATGACCTCGGGTTGATATACTTCCGCTGTTTTTACCGGATTGGTAATAAACCGTGCAATTGACTTCCCCATCTTTGAAAAGTCGGCGCTGACCACGGTAATGCCGTTGCGGATAATCTCTTTCATCGGCGTTTCGTTGTACGAAATCACTCCTATTTCCTTTCCCAGGTGAAAACCCATTTCCTCCCCGATCCTGATCAGCGAGATCAAATCACTGTCTTCGATCACCCAGAAAGCACGCCCGCGGCTTATCAGGTTCCGCGACAACTTGTTCTCTATCCTGCATGGAATCCGATTCTCCCCGCAGAACCCGATAAAGGCATCCCTGATTTCCGTCGGGTGGTTCAGCTGAGACGGAAAGATCAGGATGAACTCCTCGTACCTGGCTAACCGGTCTCTCAGTTTTTCCAGCGATTTCTTCAATCCTGAACAGAAATCCTGGCTGACTGACGAACACTCAGGAAGCACCGGCGGCCGCAGAATTTGCAGCAGTTTTTTCTGAGGCACCCTCGCCAACAGTGTTTTTACCTGCGGATGGTCGAAGCCCGTGATCACATATAATCCGTATGCGCCCAGGTTCTCCTGAAGGACCGACTTGAATGTTTTGATGTTGCAATGATGGAAATAGAGATCGATCGTAATACCCGCGTCAGAAACTCCCTCCACGATACTGTTATAAAACACTTCATGATACGAGTAAAATCCCGTCAGGAAAAGAAATACCTTCAGTTCCCGTTGCACGTTGACATCGCGCACATAATAGCCAACTTTGTTCTCCGCCACGATGATTCCCCGCTCTTTCAGGGTATTGAGCGCTTTAACAACCGTCATGCGCGCCACGCCCGTGTTTTGGATCAGCTTATTGACCGAAGGGAGCGCATCTCCTTTCGAGACGATCCCGTTCCCTATGGCGGTCAAAATCCCCAGGACAATTCCATCCCTTTTGGATTTGCTTTGAAGGAGTTCCGAATGAATCAGTTCAATCAGGTCAGACATATTCTACTCTGTTCTACCGTCAAATATACAATGTCCTGCTTGCCATTGTATTAGTGGTAGAACAGAATCGGACAGATAGAACAGCAATTTATACTTGTTTTAAACAGCGGGTGGTGCCTGATCAAATCCACGCACTTGTACAATTACATACAAAATACCTAAATTTATACAGATTTAGATCTTTAACTTATGAAATCATCATGACACCCTGTCGAGTTAGTTGTTTTCTGTTTCTTCTTATGCTGTATTCATGCGCCACCCAGCATAAACCAATCGCCGGCATTCGTGACTGGGCCTTTCAAAGAAGTCAGTTTGACCCCGAACTTGATTTCAGTTACGCTGACCAGGTACTGAAGCTGACGGGTAACAAGCGGGCAGACCGCTGGGCCAGGAGGAAAAACATCGAGGTAATCGCTGTAAAAATGATCAACAATGGCAAACGTCCCATCCATGGCACGCAGTTGCAACTATTCAGCGGTGACAAACCGGTCGAGCTCTTGCAGAATGAGTGGCTCGCCCGGAAAATCAGGCAGCGCCAGTCACCCGGTTTGTTTCTGACCCTTCCGTTCATGATTATCGAATCAGCTTTCTGGAGCAAGCTCGACGAAGATGACGATGATCCTTACAACGATACTTCCCTGGACGAAGACCCGCCATTGATCTCGGCGATGGTTGCCGATTCAGAGGAAAAGAAGCGTAAAACGGCCAACTTCAACCTGAATGAGGAATTGAAAAAATTTCGCGTAAACTCCATGATCTACCGCCCGGGAAAGGCAGTTTTTGGCGTTATCGGTATCCGCTCCAAAAAGCCGCTTGAACAACTGCACTGGAAGGTAAGACCAACCGATCTGGAAATCACGGAGCACACCAAGAGGTATTGAATACCACGAAACTCCCTGCCATCCGACAGAAGCATCAAACTGAAAATTCCTGGCCGAAGCAATTGCCAGTTGGGGAAACCAGCTGTCACCTTTAGTTGCCCTCGCGTATTGCATTCACGATACCTCATTCAAAGATATCTTCTTATCAGCTGCTTTTTATTCATCAGTTATATCGACATTTACGCTCAATTCCCTATTTTAGATCTGGCGAATTACTTGCGGTAACAAACAGTTTTAACTGGGTTTATGGAGAAGTCGGAGAAAGCGCTTTTGGCGAAAATCGCTGCATTGGAAGCGGAACTGAAAGAGTTGAAGAATAAACATACCGGGGAAATCCAGGTCAGACAGCAAACGGAACTCTCCCTGAGAGAAAAGGCTGACCTGTACGATAGTTTTGTCGATGTGTCGCCCGACACCATTGTCGTTACCGATCTGAACGGTATCATTCTTTTTTCATCCAATAATGCACAAAGCATGTTTGGCTTTAAAGATCAAAGCGAAGCGTACGGCACTTCTGTTCTTCGTTACGTTGATCCCGCCGAGCATGAAAAGGTTATGGAAGGCTTGCGTCAGCGTCTGAGCGGTAAGCCTTTAGTTCCAATGGAGTATACCGGACTAAAACAGGACGGATCTGTCTTTCCTATCGAAATCAATGGCGAAATTATCCGCAATGAACAGGGGACGCCTGAAAAGCTGCTGTATATTATCCGCGATATTTCAAAACGAAAAAAGGCCGAAACAGAGCTTCAGAAAAACGAATACCGGTTTCACTCTTCCCTGCAGAATATGCTGGAGGGATGTCAGATCATCGGCTTTGGCTGGAAATACCTGTTTGTCAATGATGCAGCGGCAAGACATGCCCGGGTGCCCGCCGAAAAGCTGCTCAACCATACCATGCAGGAAATATTCCCGGGAATTGAACACACTGAAGTATTTCAAAAATTAGCATCTTGCATGCTTAACCGGGTTGTTCAGAACTTTGAGAATAAATTTGTCTATCCCGATGGTTCCACTGCCTGGTTCGACCTTCGCGTACAACCAACCTCCGAAGGAATATTTATTCTTACCATCGACATCACAGAACGAAAAGCCTATGAGCAAAGAATATATGAGCTCAATGTCAACCTGGAACAGGAAATCAAAGAAACCATTCAGGCCAGGGACAGGGCCGAAGAAAGCGACCGGTTAAAATCGGCTTTCCTGGCAAACATGAGCCACGAAATCAGAACACCCCTGAACGCAATTCTGGGTTTTACTCAGATCTTAACCACTGAGGATAATATCCCGGAGAAACAACGGGATGATTATCTGTCAATTATCGATCAAAACTCAGAAAGCCTTCAGCAAATCATCAACGATGTGCTGGATATTTCGAAACTCGAAACGCACCAGTTGGTCATTACCAAAAAGCGCTTTGAAATTTCTGCC
>JBDKTZ010000043.1:0-4818 GCA_039679975.1 Prolixibacteraceae bacterium | reverse complement strand
GCGGCAATGTTCGGAATAGAAATCGAATAAAGACAATAATATTATCCCAACTTTTTTTGAGCAATATACTGGATGCATGTTTGATAGGATAAAAGTTGGGATAATTAAAAGGTTTGGATAAATGAATATATTATCTGTGGCCCGGCCCCGACCATTCATGCTGATGGTGATGTTTTCACCTGTGAGAAATCCGGTATACAGATCACCGGTAAACTGGCTGCCCTGATCGGAGTTCATCATTTCAGGTTTGCCGTGCCTGTTAATGGCTTCTTTTACCGTCTCTACAATCCATTAGTTTGAAGTACTGCTTTCATAATCATGCCAACTTATGGTTGTCGAGTTCCACGTTAAATCTCACTTTCGCATCCAAAACTTTGAACACTTTTAAAATTGTCGAAAATCTTGCATCTGTCGTACTATTCTCTATTTTAGAGATTTGGGCTTTCTTCACACCTATAAGTTCGCCAAGTTGTCCTTGGGTCAGGTTTCGCTCTTTCCGAGCCTGTTTTATGGCATAGCCTATCAAGTCCAGACGTAGTTCATTTTCGAACTCGTCACGCCTTTTGGTGCCTTTCTTGCCGATGTATTTGTCAGTCAGTTCTTCTAAGCTGTATGTCTTCATTTTTCTTTGTTTTTGTCGTTAAAGTATTGTTGTCTTAACCTTTCGGCTTTTTCAATTTCGCTTTTGGGTGTTTTGTCTGTTTTCTTGATCAGTCCGTGGGTTGAAATCACTACAGTGTTCTGCTTGTCAGTCTTGTCCCAAAAGGCAAAAAGCCGGTAATACGTCTTGCTGAACTTAGTTCTGAATTCCCAAATCTCGTCCTGAAGTTTCTTAAAAAGTTCCTTGTCGTTTGTGCTGCGTGCTTTCCATATGTTGTAGAAAATTTTGTCACGAGCTTTTTCGTCAAGGCCATTAAGGAATTGATTTGCTTCCTCCAAAAACTCCACTCGAAACTTATAATCATCCATTCATTGTTTTTTTGACAAAGTTAAAAGTTTCTTACTTGGGAAACAAATGTTTCGATAGAAGGTTTCGTTTGCTGCCGCATAACATACAGCTACGATGCGAACGGGAACCTGACGGTGAGTTACTAAAATGAGTTGGATTTGCCGCGTCAATACTACAGGAATGCCAACAGTAAGGTCGTTTATCAGTATGATGCATCCGGTGTGAAATGGAAAAAGACCACGACCAGTGAGGGGACACCGGTCAGTATGACTGCAATCTGGATAAAAATAAATATCTTTATGCAGTAAAAGAGTTAAACAACGAGTTCTTTGAGAATATCGACTTTACCAATTTTGTTGACAATAATCATAATAACTTCTTAGGGATAAATAAAAAGAGAGTCGTTGTTTTTTCTGATACCCAATATGAAATGGACTCTTTAGTGATCACTTTTAGTAAGAATATGAATGATATAAAAGTGCTTAAGATTTTTGATTTTAAAAAATTGTGTGTCCATTATATCATAAGTAGGCTCAATCAAAACCGGATATCCAAAACGCGCACTATCACCGTTGAAAGCCACGGGCTGCAGTTGGTGCAGCTTCACGGATCGTCGCAAGTACCTGTTTCAACAGACCCTGTGTTTCAGCAGGGAAGCTGCAAATGTATTCATCGACGTTTTCATGCTGCCTGTTAACGGCTCAGCGCTTCAGGGTTCACGATATGAGGAACAGTCCCGTTCCTGAAGAACCCGATGATGTTCGAAGCAGCCAGTGTGATCATTTTGTTTCGGGTTTCGACAGTGGCTGAGCCAATATGAGGCAATACAGAAACGTTCTCCATTTGCAACAAAGGGTTGTCCGGGCGCATCGGCTCCGGGTTTGTGACGTCGAGACCTGCGCCCCAAATTGTTCCCGATTGTAATGCTTCGATCAAATCTGTTTCGTTATGCACCAAACCGCGGGCTGTGTTAATGAATATGGAAGTGGGTTTCATCCGGACGAACGCTTCTTTATTGAAAATTCCCCGCGTCTCATCGGTCAGGGAACAATGGACAGAGATCACATCGCTTTCCCTCAGCAGGGTGTCAAAATCGACGTATCGGCCATCCAATTCACGTTCTGCTTCCCGATTGGGTTTACGGTTATGATACAGAATTTTCATCTGATAGGCTCCTTTACAAAGCCTGGCCATTTCAACCCCAATGCGGCCAAGCCCGAAAATTCCGAGCGTCTTATTTCTCAATTCAATACCAAGATGCGCCGTTGGCCTGAAATAGCTCCATTCACCATTTATAATCGTTTTGTGCAGATGAAACATTTTCCGGGATGTGGCAATCAACAGCCCAAAGGCCACATCGGCAGTGGCTTCACTGAGAACATCGGGTGTATAGCCTACCGGAATCCCCAATCTTGTTGCCCCCCGGATATCGATATTATCGTAGCCCACGGCAAATTGAGAGATGATTTTCAGACGCGGACACTCCCGGAGAAGCTTTCCGTCAATTTTATCAGTCATCGTACAGAGCAATGCATCGTGTTGCTTGGCGCTTTCAACCAGCTCGTCCTGAGTCATCGGCCGATCTTTATCCCATGCCGTTACTGAAAAACCGGCATTTCTGAGCAATTCAATCCCTATCTCTGGAAATATTCTTGAAAGCAATACTTTTTTTGTATCCATCTTTTTATCCTTTCATGTCTGACTTTTGAAATACCTTCGAAACAGTACCTTTTTGAGGTCGCGGAAAATAATTTCATGGGCAATAATTTCAACCTGATTGTAATCGGGAAAGAAGATCTGCGTACGTGTAAGATCGTGATGACTGATGTCGACCTGGTAAAGGATCGACATCAGCAATTCGGACTGATTGGTGAGCAATTCCTGCACCTGAACAACCAGTTGCCGGTGAAGTTCCATATAGGCATGATCAATGTCGCCCCGAAAATTAAGGTCAATGCCAAACATGCCAAAATCTTTCGAAATCTGCTGAATGGTCTCAAGTATGATCTCTTCATTGTCCAGATGCGTCCGGACATTACCGGTACTGATTTCCGGAAGGTTGCTCATAACTAACTTCAACTATAGAACAGTTTCAACGATCTTTCGGGTATTATCCGAAATACCATAGGTATAAATGTGCAGTCCAGGCACCTTGTGCGCGACCAGGTCCCTGGCCTGTTCAACGGCCCATTCTGTGCCAACCAGCTTGGCATCGTCATTGTTGCGGCATTTAGAAAGTTCCCTGGCAAATTCCTGAGGAATATCGATCCGGAAGATTTTTGGCAGCACAGTAAGCTGATTAACCAGATTAATCGGCTTGATCCCCGGAATAATCGGAACTGTGATCCCTATTGCCCTGCATTTATCCACAAAGTCGTAATAAACCCGGTTATCAAAGAACATTTGGGTCACGATGTAATCGGCGCCGGCATCTACTTTTTGTTTCAGATACAGCAAATCGGTTTCCAGGTTAGGCGCTTCAAAATGTTTCTCGGGATAGCCAGCCACACCGATACAAAAATCGAGCGGCATCGAGTTTTTCATCTCCTCATCCAGATATTTACCCTTCCGAAGATCCACAATCTGCTGTACCAGTTCATTGGCATGGGCATGTCCGTCAGGTTCGGGGCGGAAGACCGATTCATTCTTGTTCCCGTCACCACGCAGCGCCAGTACATTATTGATCCCCATAAAGTTGAGATCGATCAGCACATGTTCGGTCTCGCTTTTAGTAAAGCCACCGCACAAAATATGCGGAACTACCGGAATCCCGTATTTATGTTGAATCGCCGCCGCAATAGCGACCGTGCCGGGTCGTTTGCGCACGATTTTCTTTTTGATCGTCCCGTCGGGCAGTTCCTGATAAACCATTTCATCCCGGTGCGTGGTGATGTTGATATATTTAGGCTGAAAATCGATCAGGTTTTCAATGGTCCGATAAATGTTACCGGCATCGCTTCCTTTCAGCGGAGGAAGCAATTCAAATGAGAAAATGGTTTTGTCACTGTTTTTAATACTGTCTATAACCTTCATTGATGAATCCAATTTTAATTGATCTGTATGCCAATGCTCAACAAAGATAACAACGAAAACAGAATCTGCACTCAAAAGAAAAAATCTGTAATCCGATTGGTAGGGTATTTTGATATGATCATCGAAGAATAGTACCTGTCCAACGTCGGTGGCAGCAGACAATCCTGCCACCGACGAAGGGGCTCCCTATATCCCCTTGTAATTCAGGTTGACCGGCAGGAATTGTTCGACCGTTTCGACCGAAACGCCCTTCCTGCGGGCATAATCTTCTACCTGATCCTTTCCGATCTTTTCGAGGCTGAAATACCGCGATTCAGGGTGCGCGAAATATTGTCCGCACACGGCTGCAGTCGGGTACATGGCAAAATGCTCCGACAGGTTAATCCCTGCCTTCTCAGCCCCCAGAATATTGAACAGATTTCTCTTTTCGTGGTGTTCGGGGCATGCCGGGTATCCCATGGCCGGACGGATACCCTGATATTTGACTTTAATGAGATCATCTTTGCTCATGTTCTCGTCAGGAGCATATCCCCAGTATTCTTTTCTGATCCGTTCATGCAACAGTTCGGCAAATGCCTCTGCCAGCCGGTCTGCCAGCGCCTCGATCATAATGGCGCTGTAATCGTCATGGTCTGCTTTGTATGCAGTGATCCACTTTTCGATGCCGATCCCCGCGGTAACGGCAAACGCACCGCAATAATCAGCCTTTCCAACCTCCCGCGGCGCCACAAAATCGGACAGGCAGAAGTTCGGAGACCCTTCCTTTTTCTTTTCCTGCTGCCGCAAATGGTAGAACCGTCCGATTTCGTTCGTACACAATTCATCCCCGAACAGCA
>JBDKTZ010000288.1:0-6026 GCA_039679975.1 Prolixibacteraceae bacterium | reverse complement strand
GCCGGTTCCATTCGTTACCTTTTTTTCCGGGGGTTTGATCCCGTCTACCAAAACATAGTGATGCAGGAGTTGGATCGCTCCTCCGTCCTTGCCGGTGATCTCCTGATCAGACTTATCCCGCTGTCCGAGATGTTGCTTACCTAACCAGATCAGCATCGTGGCATTCCCCGCTTCTGCACCTTTGTACTGCATACGACGGAGTGATGCCTTACCGGTTTCCATGCCCTTTTTATGAATCCGCAGAAATTCGGGATCGTGTTCAAGTGTGGATAACGGAACGTTCAGAACTGCCGCTATTTCTGATTGTGTGCATAATATGATTGCCAATTTCTCCGCTTTTTCGTAGTCAATCGGGATTTTTGGCCGGCCCCGCTTCTTCAGAGCGGACGGATCTTTTTTCTTGGTCACCCGCAATTACCCCCATTATTCCCATATTTTCCCGAATTGTTTTTGACAATGCAGGCTATTTTTGCGTGACTTTCAGACGTTGAAAACAGAATAGCGGAAAATCGGGTCACTTATTGCATAATGGGAGATAGTTGTATAAAAAGAATATGGTTGCCTAGACGGATCGTGCAATGGGGGGGTTATGCTTGTTTCATAGCCTCAATGGCGCTTGCTGAGATCCGGTAGTGCCTGCCGAATAGGACCGCCTTGATCTTCCCGTTGCCAATCCATTCCCGGATAGTACGGTCTTTCACCTTCAGCGCAACGGCTACTTCTGCCACGGTGTAATATTGTTCCAGTGTCGGGGGGGTCATAGGTTCACCAGCGCCATGTCAATCGTGAATTTACCGCCAAACGTGCCCGCTACGGTGAGGGTTTTCTTATTGATTTTCAGTACTTGTTTTTGATTGAAACATCCTGCATTGACCATATCCCCCACTTTCACGGATTCCCGGATCTTCTGGCGGTGTGCCTCATGCCGGGCTTCTGCATCGCCTTTGATGGCTACGGGCCGGGATAACCGTTCCGCCACCCGGGCCAGATGTTGGCCTTCCTGATACGCAGCACACGCTTTTGAGCTGAGGCTTTGCATCCGCTCAATGTCCCTTTCATGCCTGCGCTGTGAGTGGTGACCGCATAGGATGGGCTGCCCGAATGGGATCATATCCGCTATCCGGTGTTCCTTTTCAAACAGTTGATCGGCCAATGCGGATTTCTTTTCTGCTCTGGCACCGATACGCTCGGCTTTCCGGTCCGCTTTTGCCTGACGGTATGCCCGCAGCGCATCACCGGTGAGGGGTTCAAAGACGTTATCCGGAGCTTCACTGTCGAATACTTCGATCTTCCGGGGGCCAATCAGTGCCGCAACCTGATCCCGCTTGGATTCGGGGACGATGTACTGCTTTTCTTCGTGCTGCCATACGCCACCCAGAGCACGGATTTCATGGCGGATCTTATAGGTATCGCCGGAAAGGATGATTACGGGGATCATGCAAACACCTGCTTTCCACACTTCCGGCAGATGATCCTTTCTAAGTCATCCGCGCCGGACCTGCGATCCAGATCCGTACCGGTTGCCCCGCATTGGCACGTTGCCGGGATGTTTTCCCGGTATGAAAATTCAATGCTGATATCTTCGCAGAAATAATCAGTCGTGCTGTCATCGTGCAGATTTTCACGGCCTGATGCCTTTTTCACGATTGCCCGTACCTTGTCGTATTCTTCGCGGGTTTCGCGGCGGTCCCTGATTGCAACAATGATCCAGCACCGTTCGCTTCCCTGTCCTTTTTTCACGCTGCATTCGTACCCTGCATCTACCAGGGCTTTTTTTACGGCTTTTGTCTGGTCTTTCAACAGCATTTTTGTTCCACCTTTGTTATATTACATAGTATGCACTACACATATTTAAACATACCCAAACATCACTGAACGTATGCCAAAAAAGGGAGATTATGACATCAGTTTGATTTCTTTTTCTGTGAATCCCGCTTCAGTTAATGCTTCTTTTCGCTCAACACATGCACCACATTTTCCGCACGGTTTTTCTCTTCCGTTATAACAGGTCCATGTCTTTGAATAATCCAGGCCGAGATCCTTTCCGATTTTTGCGATATCCCCTTTGGAGAGGTTGAGGAACGGGGCTGCTATTGTTATAGGGTGCCAGTCGCAAAGGAGGGCTGCGTTTATCATGGCTTTGAGAAAGTCCGGGCGACAATCCGGGTAAATGGTGTGATCTCCCGAATGTGCACCATACCAGACAGATTCTGCTTCTTGTCCTATGGCATAGGCGACTGCAAGAGATAGCATCACCATATTGCGGTTATGCACAACGGTTGCCTTCATGTTCTCGGCTGCGTAGTGTCCTTCAGGAACCTGCCAATCTGGTCGGGTTAAACAAGAGGCTACCAGTTCGTTGAGTGCAGATAGATCAACCACTTTATGAGAGAGGTTGTTTTCTTTGCAGGTTAAACGAGCATAGTCCAACTCCTTGCGGTGTTTCTGTCCGTAATCGAATGATAGTGCCAGAACCTCGTGTTTCAGGTTTAAAGCGTGATATAGGAGGGTTGTGCTATCCATTCCCCCTGATAAGACGACAACGATCTTCATTTAACCTCGAAGTATAGTTGTAATCTTGGTGACATATTGAATCCGTGTTCTATACACTCTTGTGCAATCTGCATTTCTTTCTTATGTGTTTGTTCGAGATTAAAAGGATATTCTGTTTTTGACATTACAAAGAACCATTGGGACGGAAAATCATATTTCTGTTGGAACTCTACAGCTTCTTGTATATCATCCACAACTAATTTCACATACGCATTACGGATAGTTACCCATCGTTTACCATCAAATTTCTGGCCGGGTTTTGGAGATACTGCTATCTGATTAAAGAGATGCGGTTTCTCGGGAATGATCGTGCCGTTAGTTTCAAGCATGTGATAGAAGTCCCGTGTTTTGTCTTGGATAGAGTATAGTTTTAATTCTTGCAGTAGTGGTTCTCCTCCCGTCCAGACAATATAATTATTTTTGTATTTCTGTCTATATTCTTGGATATTTGTTATTATTTCCTTTTGTGTTTGTTTGGTTCCCCCGTTCCATGAGTGTTTAGTGTCGCACCATTCACATTTAAGATTGCAGCCAGCCAGTCGAATAAATAAAGCATGTGCGCCTGAATCTCTGCCCTCTCCCTGTATTGACACAAATTTTTCACATACTAATAAATCGCCGGGATCGTATGCTTGCACGAAATTAAATTCGTTGTCCATTGTACGCACATTACAGCAATCACCGGACATATTACACCCCAATAATTTTATTGAGTTTTTGGAGGCGCATTCCTTGAGATAATCCGCGTACGGGGTTTTTTATGTCCACCCCGGGAAATGTTGCCATGATTATATCCTCGTGAATTTTTCCGCACGTTGTATAAATCGTATGGGGAGTTAATTTTAATTCAAGTGTCTGTTTTTTGACGAGGTTTAGAAAATTTAAATCTTTTTTTACTTCGGCGGGGGAGGTGTTATAATCAGATATAAATGTTTTCGGAGCGATTACTCCGTATTTATCAGAGAGAATGTACCAACGCATCGGAAAAAACCGTTCCGCAAAGGCTTTGGTTTTGCTGAATAGTGGGCCGGTATATGCGTATTGGGCTTCAATATGTTTTGGGCTTGTGGGTATGGATTTCCAAATCTTTTTCATACCGCAGGATATGATACAAATTTTATCGCTCATAAATTGCCTCGTTTCCTTCTGACTCTTGAACCGTGACTATATGAGCATTGGGGATCTGATCATGTATCCATTTTGCCATATTTTCTGCTGTTGGATTGAATGGGAGAATATCATTTATGTTTTTGTGATCAAGAATATCAGATACTTTTGATTTTATCAGGGCGAAGTCTGTAACCATCCCTTCAGCGTTCAGGGTTTCTGATTGGCATATAACGGTAATTATCCAGTTATGACCATGTAAGTTGTTACATTTTGACTCATACGGGAGTTTAAGGGAGTGTGCCCCGGCAATTTCAAATCTTTTTTTAACGATATACATAGTCATACTCCATGTAATTAGCAAATTTTATCCATTCCCGAAGGTTGTGTTGTGAGAGTTCCAACCGTTTGAATTTCTTTTCGGAGATAATTGGATAATTAGTAAATCCGTTTCCTGTGAAATGATACGATTTTCCTCCAACTCGCGCCGTATTCCACGAAGTGCAGTCCACAGAATCAAAAGGATATTTTTTAAGAGCGGTTGTAGATCCCAATCCAAGCGCGTGGATTTTTGCTCCAAATTTGTGTGCAGTATTTATGAACTATGGAAAAACCGAGAACTTTGACCGGGGTATTTCCCCGGACACAATTCCTCCAATAGAGACATAATCGTAGTTTTTACACATCTCAATAAAGTAGTCTCTTCCACGACTAACATGCCATACGGGGATTGTTTTTTTCTTTGTTGCTTGTTCTATCTTGTCTCGGATCCGTTCCACTTCTTTTAAAGAGACGAACGAATCTATATCAAACTCAAAAAACAGATCAATGTTATTTTTATTAATGAAATTTGCATACCGTGTGATATATTCGTCGATGTTTTCCATCCTGATCCGACCTTGATTCATACAAGTGAATGCCCCCGAATCGAGCATAAATCCTGCATTGTTTTCGGTTTTTATCCATTCAGATTGCCACGGTTTGACCATGAAGAATGATTCGAGCATGTTGAACGGTGTCGAGAAGATGATGTCGTGGCAATACGTTTGCCCCTCTCCACAAAGACCGGCAATATATACCTTCATTCTTTAAACACCGCACCACACTCCGGACAGGTATGTATCTTCTTTTTCGGATCTCCTTTCTCAGTATCAGAAAGGAAAGAATCAATATCTGGCATCTCTGAAAGTAATCCATTAACTTCGTTTTCTGAAAATCCAGTGAACTCCAGCATATCATCGAGTTTCAACTCCTGCAAGTTGATCGTGAGCTGTTCAATATTCCAATCACCCTGAGCTTTGTTCAGCGCAATGTTGGCGGCGTTCTCCTCTTTCTCTGACAGTTCCTTAAGATCCGCTTCTGCAAAGGCCCACGTATACGCACCGAGCGCCACGGTGAACAGTTCGGTGTATCCCTGTGAATCCAGCACTTTGAGCCGCTGATGTCCACCCAGGATCTTTCTGGTGCGGGTGTTGAAGATGATCGGGTCCAGTTGCCCGAACTTGCCGATACTGTTCTGGATTTTCTCAAATTCCGGGTCGCCTTTCTTCAGGTCTTTTCGCGGGTTTTTCGCGTCCGGTATCAAGTGTGCCAACAAGACCTTGCCAAGCCCCGCCGGGATTGCATCTTCTTTGACGATAGGATTCTTTTTCATTTGCGTTTCACTCCGCATTGGAACTGGATAAGTTTCGTAGGACAGAATCCCAACACACAATACGGGCGGTTGTCGTTCTTTTTCGGGTCGAGTTGCTCGTAGTCGCACCGGGGATTTGGTTCTTCTGTCACCGGATCACGTCCACCGTATACTCTTTTACCAAAAACGCACATTCGGCGTCTTCAATCAGCATCCCGACAATCTCTTTGACCTCAGCATCCGTATTGATAGCCGCCACTTCGCTGGTTGTCAGTTTGATGTGGATTTCCAAGGTTTCACTTCTCCATCAACGTTTCACCAGATGTGATCTTATACTCTGATGGCGCAGGCATTTTATCCCGGATCTCTATCAGCGTCCGGTTCATCTTCTCCAGCTCCCGCAAAATCGCATTGAATTTGTTTTCCAGGTCTGCTTCGTTCATGAGACCCCCGCCGGGTAGTGGACCCGGACATCACATCCCAAAGAAGGGCAGGGGGTAATAGGATTTCCAGAATTATTCAGTCTGGACTTCAATTTCACAACACTTATTTTCGGTGTTGAATTTCTGCCTGGTGCCATCAGAACACACAATTGTGAACTCCGGATAGAAAGAATGCCCGGTATACTGGCTCGTCCCTTGCTGGTACCGGTATGTGTGCGAGATTGTAGCTTTTTCGGTCACGGCATCTGGTGTGGCGGTTTCAACAGGAGAGTTGTCCTTCCAATCCACAT
>JBDKTZ010000573.1:0-6565 GCA_039679975.1 Prolixibacteraceae bacterium | reverse complement strand
ATTACGATTTAGTTTCGAACTGGGCCGACAATTTCAGTAACAACACCGAAAACAACAAGGAATCTCTGTATGAAATTCAGTTTTCGCTGATGAACCGGGTAGGATTTGATCAGACAGACAATTACCTGGATCCAAATGCTCAGCTAGGTACGCAAATCGAGATGAATCAGGCTCCTGCAGGAATTGGTTGGAATAATATTGAAGCCAGACGCTGGCTGGTCGATTATTTCAAACGCGAACAAACAACCGACGGGAAAAATGATATCCGGTTGTTCTACACGCTTTGGTATGATGGGGCACAAGCCGACTTCCCTGACTATCCGAACCAGCAGATCTATGGAAAACCATGGAACAGCGACTGGGGTAATCGCGCTTTTATCAGAAAGTACAGTACCGCTGCGCTCCCGTTATATTACTGGAACGATGATAATTTCCGCTCGCTGCGTTATGCAGATATGCTGTTACTCTATGCCGAAGTCCTGAACGAACTGAATAGTACGCCGCCGGCTAAAGCGATCGAATGTCTCAATCGCGTACGCAATCGTGTTAAATTGCCTGATATTGGAAACAGCACCTATTACAACGGGGCTCAGATAACCGGGAGTCAGGAAGCCTTCCGTGAACACTTAAAGATTGAACGTGGCCTGGAACTCGCACTGGAATGCGTACGATGGATTGACTTAAAGAGATGGGGCATCAATGATGCGGCAACGCTGGCTAAACTGAAAGAACGCGATCCCGACTTCAATAACTTTATAATAGGGAAGTCGATTCGTATGCCCATTCCTCAAAGCGAAGTGGATAACAATCCAAATTTGAATCAAAACGACCAATACTAAACTGAAAAACATCCAATCTATGAACAACATAAAATATTTGGCAGGAGCGGTTATCGTGCTGCTGACACTATGGGGATGTAACGAGAACGATTCGGATTATGTAATCGGAAGCAATCCCAATGAGTTTGCCGTAAATCCGGTGGCGATCCCTGTAAATGCAGACGGCGGCGTCTATGAGCTGACTATAACCGGGAATGAATCCTGGACTGCCGGACTGACCGGTTCGAATAGTTCGGCCAGTAATTGGTGTACCTTAAGCGAAACATCGGGTACAGGTAAAAAGGTGATTACCGTTACCGTAAAACCGAGTACATCATTTGTAAAACTTCGTTCGCTTATTATCGAAGTAAGTGCGGGTAACAGAACGTTAAAGTCACGTGTCTTGCAGGAAACCATGGTGCTTGGCGAAGATGAGGTACTGATAAACGGCCTGGTCTGGTCGACTAAAAATATCGGTGCACCCGGTACATTTGCGTCTTCACCCGACGACCGGGGAATGTATTACCAGTTTAACCGGAAAATGGGTTATCCATCGGGATTACAGGGAGACCCGGCACCTGCCGGCTGGCCGGCAGGCTATACGAACGAAGAAACCAACTGGCTGCCCGAAAACGATCCTTGCCCGCAAGGATGGCGCGTGCCTACCACTGCCGAAATGGCGGCGCTGTGGACGATAGGAGCGACATGGGTATCAAAGGCGCAGACCGGATTTGCCACGGATGGGCTAATCATCGGAGTTCCTGCATCGGTAGCGCAACGGGCAACCAAGGACAATCTGAAACAACTGGGATGCTTGTTCCTCCCTCAAAGCGGATGGCGCAACGAAAGCGGAATGGTCGATCGCGGATGGTTATGTGCGGTCCGGAGTGGTACCTCCCTGAGTAAAACACATGGCGGAATGTCGCTTGGGGACTCAGGCGGCTACCGTGATATCTGGGGTTGGGGTGACGGGCATAAAGTGCGCGCCGCAATGATCCGTCCCGTTAAAAACATACAAGTGGAAGATTGATTTTAATATGGAGGCTATCTCAAAATTGACTCTGTTATCCCGAAGGGACGGTTGCCTGTCCCGAAAAAGGCTAATTTGGCGGAAGAGGATCACCAAGTATTTTGGGATAACCTTAATTTTTAAGCGCATGAACAACACAAAGATTTTTATATTCCTTACTTTGGTTGCGCAATTGGGATGCAAAAACAAGGATAACGGAGCTCCACCGGTTATTGTTCCGCAGGTTCGGTATGAGTTAAGCGGAGGCGCCGGGCATTACAATTATGCGCCCAGCATCATTCAGGATCAGTACGGCATCAGGTACGGATTTGTTTGTGAGAACCGGGATCCTTTTAAGATCGTCGACTATGTCTATTTGTATAAGGGAATTCCCACCGACAGAGGCTATGTATGGCAACCCGGGACACAGATAATCGAACCTTCCCAAAGCGGGTGGGACAATTGCCATATCTGCGATCCGGACGTTCGTGAGTTTAAAACCACGTATAAAGGGGAAACCTACAATTGGATTATGACCTATTTAGGTGTTGACCGATGGGATTGCAATCATAATCAGATTGGTTTGGCCATTTCCAAAAACATTGAGGGACCATATATTAAATTTGACAGGAATCCGTTAATAGCCTACCAGGACACGACCAAATGGGGAGTAGGACAAAGTACATCTGTTGTGCTGGACTCTGCGACAATCAGGCTTTTTTATCATTCCACACAAAATCCGGGAAAACATTTTGTATTCCGGGATATCAAACTGAATGATCTTGACCATATTGTTTTTGGAGAGGAAAAATACATCGCCGGATTGAGCGCCAACAGCTATCCTGCGCTGTCTGAAAACTATGTTTTTATGGTGAGCGAGGAATGGAAGAAGGCCGACTACAAAGAGGGTATCCCGACATGGGTGGGCAATTACTCGACACTGAGATACATTTCCCGCGAAAAAGATCTTTCATCCCCGATCGGCGAGTGGACTGAAATCGGTTATGTGGGACCCGCTCAATCCGGATTCCCGCGGAATCATAATCCCGGCATATTGACTGATAGTAAAGGGTACCTGTTAAATGAAGATGAACTGATCATGTATTTTACAACTGCCGTTACCGGTGAGAACTGGTTATGGTCGTACGATTTATATTCTGCCCGCTTCGACCTGAAGAGCTATTTTGATCACAACTAAGGAAAAAAAGATGCACACGATGATAAAGCAAGTTGTAATGATCATCACATTGCTGTTTTCCGTATTTGCAGGACACGGGGAGCCGGTTGGAAAGAAAAAATCGCTGATTGTAATTACCGATCTTTACCACCCTTATCAGGACCCGGGCGATAATTTAGATTTGCTGAATGGCTTTGCTTTACCTGATGTCGACTTAAAAGCTGTTATTCTCGATATCACTGATTCATTCAGAAAAGATACAGCCGATCATCCGACATTATGGAAAGACCCGCGGGGACCAAGAGAAGCCGGCATTATTCCTGTTTTACAGCTTAACTACATTTTTAACCGTCAGGTCAAATTTGCTGTCGGGCCGGTAAAATGTATGCGAAGTGAAACCGATAAGATGTCGGATACTCCTGGCTTTTTTCAGGGAGTCGAGTTGCTTATGGATATTTTGAAGCAAGAAAAAGAACCGATCGAAATAGTATCGTTTGGTTCGGCGAGAATAATAGCCGTGGCATATAACAGAGATTCTGAATTATTGAAAAAGAAGATCAAAAGGATTCATCTGAGTGCGGGGACTGCTGCGCCAACTTATGAAATGGGGTCGGATCAGGGAGCGAATGGGATACCCGGAGGGGAATGGAATGTTGCGCTGGATGTTTTTGCGTTTACGAGACTCCTGCGCTCGCCTTTACCGGTCGCATTGTATCCCTGCGCAGGGAAAGACGGAGGATTTGTGAAAGACAGGAATAACACCTACTGGAAATTGAACGATATGTCATTTCTGAGAGAAATGCATCCTCAACTGCAATGTTATCTCGATTTTGCATTCGGAAAGAAATTAAGCTATGACTTTTTGAAAGCCATGGAACAGGGAAGTCCGTATAAAGAAAATGCAAAAATCCAGTTTACCGAATTTCACGTGTGGGAGTCTGCTGTTTGGATAGAAGCAACAAACAGGGTTTTGATCAAAGACAAAGCAGGTAACTACAAACTCATCGGGAAAGATGAAAGAAGTCGGGATGATGTTGTACTGTCCGGCGGACTGCGTTCCTGTAAGCTTACAGAAATCAGAGATGACGGGCGTTTTTCGTTTAAATATGTCGATAGCCCCGCTAGTAAGTCGATCTATTATCGCTCCGATCCGGAAGAGAATGAGGCGGCATTGAATGCGGTTATCCCGGAATTATTGAAATCATTTTCTCCTGGTAGTAAATGATAAATGATCAGCGGATGAATAAGCAAAAAGAAACATTAATTTTAAAAGCATAAGTTAAAATAGTCGTTTTGGCTAAGCAAGAGCAGCCGAACATAGTTTAAAAGGTGATTCGAGAAATTTAAAACTAAACAACAGATATGATTAAAACTTATTTAGCTGTTTTTGCAGCATTGATAACGATGGGTTGCTCATCGGCAGCAAAACAGTCAGCCGATAATAATGAAAAAAAGTTGAGGGTTATTTTTGAGACAGATATCGGCAATGATGTCGACGATGCGCTGGCCCTGGATATGCTCTACAAATATATGGATGCCGGAGACATCGACTTGATCGGCGTCATGACCAATAAGGAAAGCAAATATTCCGCTGAATTTATTGATATCATGAATACCTGGTACGGCTATCCCTCTGTTCCTGTAGGGATTGTACACAATGGGGCGGACTGCGAAAATGATGCCACAAACTACGCCAAATGCGTATGCCTGATGCAAAAGGAAAATGGCGATCCGGCATTTGAGCGTTCTTTAAAAGACTACGAACAACTGCCTGAAGCACCTGTTTTATACCGGAAAATACTGGAACAGCAACCGGACAGTTCGGTTACAATTATTTCTGTGGGGTTCTCTACCAATCTGGCGCGCCTGCTGGATACTCCGGCCGATCAGATCTCTCCGTTGACGGGCAAAGAACTGGTCGCCAGAAAAGTAAAGTTACTGTGCACGATGGCCGGATGCTTTAATAACGAGAAACTATTTGAATATAACATCGTGAAGGATATTCCTTCTGCAAAGAAAGTATTTGCCGAATGGCCCACGCGTCTGGTAACTTCTCCTTTTGAGGTAGGCATTGCGATTAACTATCCGGGTAGCAGCATTGAGAATGACTTTAAATGGGCGCCGATGCATCCGGTAACGGAAGCTTATAAGAGTTACCAGAAAATGCCTTATGACCGACCCACATGGGATTTGACTTCGGTATTATATGCTGTGGAAGGTCCTTCATATTTTAAAGCTTCCCCTGCCGGCACGATCAGTGTGACGGAAAAGGGAGGAACCGAATTTATTCCTGACGCAGAGAAAAACCGGTACTATCTCACCGTAGACTCTGTTCAGGCGGAGAATATAAAACAACATTTTATCGGGTTACTGACCAGAGAACCGGCTCATTTTAAAAAGCAGTAGGTACCATGACTAAATATCTTTTGGGAATTATTAGCTTATGGCTTATATGTTGCTGCTCGGATGGAGGAACAGAAGACGTTACTCCTCCCGACCCGCCGGAAACGGAAACTCCGGTCACAACAATTTCGACCCCGGAATTTGTCTTTGGTTTCCTGGGGGAAAATAAGTATTCATATTGTCCGAGCGTTTTGAAACAGGAAGATGGGAGCGTTCATTTGTTTTTTTGCGGTAATCCCGAAAACGGCATTATGGTCGATAACATCTTTCATATTAAAATCAATTCCGACGGGTCAAAGACAGCTCCGAAAAGCGTGCTGCAGCCTGGCGCATCCGGTTCGTGGGATGACCATCATACTTGTGACCCTTCTGTTGTCGAAGGTAACTTTATATGGAAAAATACGACATACCGATATGCCATGTTTTTTCTGAGTAACAGGTATGGAGTCTACTATAACGAAATCGGCGTAGCATTCAGTAACAATCTTGATACGGATGCCTGGGAAAAATATCCGGATCAGATTGTGAGAAAGACCTGGACAAACGACGGAGACCAGTTGATTGGCGGCAGCGGGAAATCATGGGGAGTAGGGCAGCCTTCGGTCGTATCTTTAGACGGAAAAGGCAAGCTGTTGCTGACCTATACCATCGGTGATATCGGAGGTACCAGAATTGTATGGTCTGAAGCTGATTTTAGCAATATGGAGCATTATACCATAACTATTCCTCAGACAATTATCCAAACCGGATTGAAGACAACTGACAATCAGGCGAGGGACTACACCTGCAATTCTGATTTTGCCATTAACAAGGAAGCAGATAAGATCGTCATGATCCGACCTGTACAGCCTATGCCTGCCGACTATCCTTCTTATCTGAACAGCTCGTTGGAAATAGATTATATGGATCTTTCAGCTTTTATGAACCAAAGCGGTAGTTGGACAAAGATTTACCGGATTGTTCCCGATGATACGGGCTATCCAAGAAATCACAATGCCGCATTGCTGAGGGACAATTTTGGCCACCTGCAGGATTGGGAACGACCTGCTTTCTATTTTACGGTAAGCAAGGCAGCGCCTAATGTTCAGCCTTCGGGCAGTAACCATGCAGAATGGACCTATCATATATGGAAAAGTCAGGTTCGCATAACAGAGTGAG
>JBDKTZ010000194.1:0-8146 GCA_039679975.1 Prolixibacteraceae bacterium | reverse complement strand
TTTTGGCTTTTCATTTTAGACGCCATCATAGGGGTGGCGTCTAAAACTTCCGGATAAAAAAAGAGAGCAAGGCCGGATGAATACACCCTCCCGATGTAACAATTTTATAGCAGGATCAGTACACAACACATCGTTCTATTTTCATTTTAGATCAAAGACAGAAGACAGAAACCAATAAATTAATTTTCGGTGATCTGCAAAATTAAAAACTTTTTACTGCCTGCTGAATGAAGTGAAAGAGTTTGACAGATCATTGAGTACATATAATCGATAAACAATGAAGAGGATGGATTATCCAAAAGTACGTTTAGCGGAGATGGAATGGCCTGAAATAGGCACTCCGGCCGGAGTGCCGGTACCTGAGCCGACAGTTGCGGAACTGGAAGAACGCCTTGGCCGCTGCCGCAGGCTGATGGCTGCTTCCGGCCTGACCCATCTGGTCGTATACGGGGATAGAGAACATTTTGCCAATCTGATGTACCTGACTCATTTCGACCCCCGATTTGAAGAGGCTTTGCTCATCATTTGCCTGGAAGGCACTCCGCTTATTTTGGTGGGAAACGAATGTGAAGGACATTTAAATGCGTCACCTCTTCACCGGGAAGGTAAACTCAGACATGAACTGTTTCAGTCCTTCTCGCTCATGGGACAGCCACGCGATAAAAGCAGACCGTTGGAAGCTGTTTTTCAGGATGAAAGGATCAACAAAGGATCGAAAGTCGGCTGTGCCGGATGGAAGTATTTTACAGGCATCGAATTTGACCATCCGGAACAGGTCATAGAAATCCCCTCTTTTATTGTCGATATTCTTCGGTCTATATGCGGATATACGAATGTTCTTAATTCGAACGATCTGCTGATGTCGCCCCGGTACGGACTGAGGGCCAGGTGTTCTGTTCATGAGATCGCTTTCTTTGAGTATTCCAACATGATGGGATCGGAAGGTATGAAAAACCTGCTGAAAAATTTCAGAGCAGATGTGCCCGATTTCGAGTTGTTACAGGAATACCGCTATACCGGCTATCCGCTGAGCTGCCATATTGGAATGAAGAGTTCAGGCAATCAGCATGTCAGTCTTTCAAGCGCCATGGGAACTCTTGTTAAACGGGGTGAACCTTGTTCGACAAGCATAGCCTATTGGGGAAGTAATATATGCCGTGCAGGATGGGTGGCCGAAAGTGAAAAAGACCTGCCGGAACAGGCAAGAAATTACGTGCCTGACTTTGCTGCGGCTTATTTTCAGGCATGCGCCATCTGGTATAAAAATTTGAGGCTTGGTACAAAAGGACAGGTCCTCCGGGAAATTATCGACATCTGTCTTCCTTTCAGTGATTTTGGCGTTTATCTTAATCCCGGCCACCTTATTCATTATGACGAATGGATGCATTCGCCCATCTACAGGAATTCGGCGGATGAGATCTGTTCGGGAATGTACATACAGGTCGATATTATCCCCCGTTCACCCCGGTACGGGTCCTGCAGAATGGAAGAAGGTGTGATCATCGCAGACTGTATGTTACAGAAAAGTCTGAAGGAGCAGTATCCTGAAGTCCATGCCCGGTGCATGAGACGCCGCGATTTCATGATCACGGAACTGGGATTTGATCTTCCCGATGAGGTTTTGCCTTTATCGAACATGCCGGCCATTGTGCCGCCTTTTTTCCTGAATTATCGAAAAATACTGACTTTAAAATAAGCGGCCATGAGGACCTGGGCTTTTTCTTTGCTATTCTCGTTGCTTTTGCAGACAGTTTCATTGGCAGGAGCGAAATACCGTGTGCTTACGCTGGGGATCAGACACGAATCGAATACATTTTCCACGCTGGTGACGAAAGAGTCTGATTTCAGTGTTTTACGGGGAAGTGATGCCCTGAAAGATCAGCTTTGGGCAGACGTATTCAGAAAAGCAGATGTCGAACTCATTCCTACACTCCATGCCTATGCATGGCCGGGGGGAGTCGTAGACGGAGTGACGTTTACCAACTTGATGAGCGAGATCCTTGATCAGGTCAGAAAAGCCGGTCGCATCGACGGCATTTACATGGACATGCACGGGGCTTTGCACGCGAAGGGATACGCCGACGCTCAGGTCACGCTCATCCGGAAAATCCGGGATCTGGTCGGGCCAAATGTACTCATTGCCGGAAGCTTTGATCTTCACGGCAACCTTTCTGCCGAATTTTTGAAACAGATTGATCTGGTCACGGCTTTCCGGACAGCGCCGCATCGTGACGGGGCCGAGACCAAGGCACGCGCTGCACAGATGCTCGTGGATGCCCTGCAAAATCACTGGAAACCCTATATTGCCGCAGTAACCATTCCTATTCTGGTTCCCGGCGAAAAAAGCATTACTGAGGTAGAACCCCTTCATTCCATTTATGCTCAGATACCAGGGGTCGCAAAAACCGAAGGACTGATCGATGCATCGATCTTTGCCGGCTATTGTTGGGCCGATCTGCCGCGTTCGGCCATGCAGGTCTGTGTCGTGGCAAAAGACAAAAAATACCATGCCGCCGCCCGTGAGCAAGCTGATGCTCTGGCCCGGCAGATCTGGGACAGCCGGTTCAAAATGGACCTGGATGTACCTTCCGGAACGATCGATGAAATGATAGGAGAAGCAGGAAAACATTCAGGTAAAACGGTCTTCATTTCCGATTCGGGCGATAATACCACAGCCGGGGCTCCCGGCGATAATCCGCAGGTGTTACAGGCCTTGCTGAGCCATCAATGCCGGGATGCACTTGTTGCCGGGATTGTCGATAACATTTCTCTTCAAAAATGCGCTGATGCCGGCATCGGGCAAACCCTTGACCTTACAGTGGGAGGCAGGGAAGACAACGTGTTCGGGAAGCCGCTGCAACTTCGTGCAAAAGTCCTTTTTATTTCGCCCGATTCGGTTTTGCGTACCGGCAGGGGAGCTGTCGTCATTGAAACCGAAGGTGTAAAAACGGTTCTTCTCAATGCAAGACGGTCATTTGTAAAAGTGAGCGATTTTAAAGAAGTTGGTATGGACCCGCTTCACTTTAAAATAGTTGTCGTAAAACTGGGCTATCTGTATCCGGAGTTGCGGGATATCGCACCCGTTCATCTGATGGCCCTGACATCAGGATTCTGTAATCTCGATATGTGTAAATTGCCCTTTAAAACTGTTCCCCGGCCATGTTTCCCCTTAGACAGGGATATGGCCTGGGAACCATCCCGCTAAAGTCAGTGAAAAAATTCCGTTGTGCCCGTAGGGTATGCCGGTACTGATGTGTTTAGTATAGCAGGAGGCAAATAGTTCATCAGTTGCTTTAAAATTCGGAAAATTTGACTTTATGCATCAGTTGAATGACTTCAGACTTTAATATGGATATTGATTTATTGAAGGATGGAGATATAGCTACTTATGAGGCGATCTATAACGAATTTTTCGGAACCCTTTTTTCCTTATGTTACCAGTATGTTTCAAAGGCAGCTGATGCAGAAGAGATCGTTCAGGATTCTTTTTTGAAATTATGGGAAGTGCGGACAAGACTGAACGATCATACCAACATCAAAAACTTTCTTTATACCATCGCAAAGAACAATTGTCTCAACTTCATCCGCAATGAACAGATTGCTTCCTTCCATCTCAGACAATACGGAGACGAATTAAAGACCAATTATGAAGCCTTGTCGAAGCTGAATGACGATTTTGGAAAGATAGAGGAACTAAGATCCAGAATTGATCAGGCAGTCGACTCGCTGCCTGACAGGTGGAAAACTGTTTTCCGGATGAGCCGGGATGAAAATCTTCGGTACCGGGATATTGCTGAAAAACTGGGGATCAGTGAAAAAACTGTTGAAGCAAATATCACAAAAGCGTTAAAAAAATTGAGGGAAGATCTGCAGGATTATTTTACGTTGATTGGAGTTCTGATCAGTATGGTCATCTGAAAAGGACGGGCATCTTCTTTTTTTTCTGAAATAGCGTAGGGTGACCGCTGGGGTATGTGTTAAGTATATAAACAATCGTTATGAATGTCCCTGACTTTGAAAAGATTCTTTTAAAAAGAGCCTCCGCGGAAGAAAAAGAAAAATTTTTCAGGGCTGTCAGTGATGATAAGGAGCTGAACGCAGAATATATCCGGTATAAAAACCTGTGGGCCATTCATTCGATGGATAGCGACTCTGTCCCTGCAAGCCGACGGAAGCAACTTTTTATTGAGTTCAGGAAGAAAATTGGTACGGGCACCACTCGGAAAAAGCTATTTGTCGGTTTGCTGAAATATGCCGCTGTGGTTCTTATCACCGCCGGGGTTATCAGTCTTTTGCCTGATTATACAGGCATGACGACACCCCCTCCTGTAGTAAAGGAATACAGCACAACCACAGGCAGCATTGCCAGGATCCTGCTTTCCGATGATTCCGAAATATGGCTCAATGCAAAATCCAAACTAAAGATCAGTGATAACAGGGACGAAGGTATCATTGCGACTTTGGATGGAGAAGCTTATTTTGACATCAGGCACGATGAGTCCCGTAATTTTATTGTCGATTTGGGTACCATCCGGATCAAAGACCAGGGAACCAGATTTAATGTAAAGGCTTTTGCAGAAGAAGGTCAAATTACAGCGACTCTGATCAACGGGAAGATCGATATTCAAAATGATAATCAGAAAAAACCGGTCTCATTGGTTCCGGGCGAACATTTCATATTTAATAAGTTGACGAACCGTTTTAGCCTGGACTCTGTTGATCCGTCTTTGGTAACAGGCTGGAAAGATGGTAAATTCGTATTCCTTGAACGTAACTTACGGGAAATTTGCGATGAGCTGGAACAATGGTATGATGTAAAAATTCTGATTAAAAGTAAGCAGGATGAAAAAGAAATATACTCCAGTGTCATGAAACGAAGTACAACTATCAAACAGGTGCTTGAACTGCTGAAGCTGACAACAGGAATGCAATACCGGATTGAAGAAAAAGAAGGCGGTACGGATATCGTATACCTTTATTGAAAAGAGTTTAAAAAAGTGTACCGGACGGGGTACACTTTTAAAATTTAGAAAATCAATACTGTCTGAACCACAGTATGAATTATGAATACTAAACAAGGTAAAATTATGAAAAAAAAATGGTTTTCGCGATGCCTGATCAAATACAGGCATCGAAAAATGTTACTTATTATGAAACTGACACTAATGTTCCTAAGCTTTACGATCTGCGCAGCGGCAATGGATAGTTACAGCCAAAACCGCAAACTGGATCTGAAAATGGAAAACGCAACCATTATCGACATTTTCAAGGAAATTGAGCGCACCACCGAATTTGGCTTTTTCTTTAAACACGACCAGATCGATTTGGATAAGCGGATTACTGTTCATATGGAAAATAAAGATATTGAACAAGTACTGCAGGAAATTTTGGGCGACAGGTATAATTACCGGTTTTTAGCCAATAATATTATGATTTCGCTAAAACCTGAAGAGAGTGTTGCGATGCAACAACGGCGGAATATTCAGGGACAGGTCACCGATAACAAGAAGCAGCCGCTGCCCGGCGTTACGGTGGTTCTTAAAGGAACAAACCGGGGAACAGTGACTGACACAGGAGGGAATTATACCCTGACCGACGTTCCCTCCGACGGGGTACTGGTCTTTTCGTTTGTGGGGATGAAGGCGATGGAAGTCCCGGTTGCAGGAGACAGTCGCATCAACGCGGTTATGGAAGATGAAACAATCGGGATCGATGAGGTTGTGGTAACCAGTTTTGGCATTGAAAAAGCAAAAAAATCGCTTGGGTATTCCATTACCGAGGTGTCGGGAGATGAATTTACTGAGGCCCGTGAAATCAACGTAGCCAATGCGCTTGTAGGGAAAGTGGCAGGAGTAAGCGTCAGTAATGTTGCCACCGGCGCATCCGGCTCAAGCCATGTCATCATTCGTGGAAATACGTCTCTATCGGCCGGAAACCAACCCTTGTACGTGATCGACGGCATTCCGATCGATAATTCCCAGATGGGTTCTCCCGGAACATGGGGCGGCGCTGACTGGGGAGACGGAACCTCCAGCTTAAACCCGGATAATATTGAAAGTATGAGCATTCTGAAAGGGAACTCAGCTGCAGCGCTTTATGGCTCACGCGCTTCAAACGGCGTGATCCTGATCACGACCAAAAAGGGCCAAAAGAGGGAAGGGCTTGGAATCGAGTTCTCAACCAATTATGTACTGGAAGACATGGTCGATTATGCCCATTACCAAAAACAGTACGGACAGGGCTATAATGGCGCCAAACCCGTCAGTCAGTCGGAAGCCATGGACTATGGACTATACAGTTACGGAGCCAAACTTGACGGAAGCAGTGTGATTCAGTTTGACGGCGTGTCAAGACCCTATTCGTATGTAGGAAACAACCGCAAAAGATTTTACCGGACGGGTGGAACCTGGACCAATACCGTATCGTTGTCGGGAGGAAGTGATGTGCATACCTATCGTTTGACGATAGGTGATCTTGAAAATCAGGATATCGTGCCCAACAGCAATATGTACCGTCGCAATCTCGACCTGAATGTGAACGGCCAATATGGGAAAAAGCTGAGTGCATCGGCAAAAATAAGCTATACGAAACAACATATCGGCAACAGGACAAAGATTATGGATTCGCCGGGGAACGTAAACTACCCGGTCTTTTCATTACCTCCAAGTATCGACGTCAGAACATTAAAAGGTACGACCGATAAAGCCGGAGCAAATGAAGCAGGAACAGAACTGGAATTTAACGGCAACCAGTATGTGACGAATCCTTATTGGACAGCCTACCAGTTCAAACATGGAACCGATCTGAACCGGGTGATCGCATCTGTACTTTTGAAATACAGTTTTACCGACTGGCTGTATCTTCAGGGCCGGGTCGGCCGGGACTGGACACATCGTTTCTCAAGCGAGCTTGAACCATACGGAACGGCATTCCGTCCGTTGGGACAACTGCACGAAAACAGTCATGTCATCAGCGAAACGAATGCCGATATCATGCTGGGCTGGGATCATGACTTCAGCGACTTTGGTTTCAACGGATTTGTGGGTGGAAATTATATGCGGCATAATTACGACTATGCAGGTCTGGGAGGAGAAAATTTTAATATTCCCTTTTTTCATGACGTGACAAACCTTTCAAACCAAAATTACAGTACCGGTGTAAGCAAATATGGTGTCAACTCGATTTTCGGCTCGGCCGAGGTTTCTTTCAAAAATTACCTTTTCCTGAATTTAACGGCCCGCCAGGATTGGTTTTCAACGCTTGACGGAAAACACGTCTTATATCCGTCGGCAAGTCTGGGCTGGGTTTTTTCCGATACCTATGCGATGCCCGATTGGATGACTTTTGGAAAATTGCGTTTATCCTGGGCTGAAGTCGGCGGGGGAGTGGACAGCCCTTATCAGACAGCGCTCAGTTACAGTCTGCTGGGCGATGGCCACCAGGGACAGCCCGGAGGCCGTATTTCACAGTCAACCGTGCCGAACACCAATCTGAAACCCTTCAAAAGTACAGAATATGAAATCGGAACGGATGTTCGTTTCTTTAACAACAGGCTGGGGGTCGATCTGACCTGGTACAGCAAAAAGACCGAAAACGATATTTTATCATCTTCGATATCCAGGGCTTCGGGGTATCCGACAGCAAAAGTCAATGTGGGAGAGATTACCAATAAGGGAGTCGAACTCTTAATCAACATGGGTATTGTCAGGTATCGTGATTTTGAGTGGAATGCTTCGTTCAATTATGCTTACAATAAAAATGAAGTGATCAGCCTGGCAGAAGGGATTACAACCCTGACCATGGAAGAAAGCCGGACACAGAATACTTATCTCGCTAATATTGTCGGATTGCCTTATAGTCAGATCTATGGCTATAAATTCAGGACAAATGATCAGGGACAGCGAATCTATGATTCGGCCGGACTTCCCCTGGCAAGCACTGAACTTTATCCGCTTGGATCCGGTATTTGTCCTACTACGATGGGATTAAATAATTCGCTGAAGTATAAAAATTTCTATTTGAATTTTCTGATCGATATGAGAACGGGAGGTCATATTTACGTGGCAAGCGACGCCTATGGCTATACCAGGGGGTTTCACCAGAACACGCTTGAAGGGAGAGAGTCGGGAATGGCTATTGCAGGGGT
>JBDKTZ010000564.1:0-2813 GCA_039679975.1 Prolixibacteraceae bacterium | reverse complement strand
GTATTGACCGCCAGGTAAGCTCCTCCGTTTGATTGTTCGCGTGTAACTGCCCAGTCAATAGCACGTGCCATATCCAGCACATTAATGAGCGGACGCCAGGGTGTCCCGTCGCTCAGGATATTGATTTCGCGGGTAGTCACTGCTCCAGCTACAAAGTCATTCAATACCAGATCCAGCCGGAGCCGGTCGCTCATGCCGCATGCCGTTGCAAACCGCAGACATGTAACCGTAAAATTATCTGTGGCCAGGGGTTCAAGTTCGCGTTCGCTGAAAACTTTCGACCGTGCGTAGGCTGTAAGCGGATTTAGGGAATCGTTTTCAGTTTTAGCATACTGGTCTGCCAGTCCATACATGCTGCAACTGGAAGCAAAAACAAAGGACCTTACACCTGCCTCGCGCGCCATCCTGGCAACACGGACGCAGGAACGGTAATTTACCTCAAGGGTAACTTCTTCATATTTTGCACCCATTGGATCGTTCGATATCGCTGCGAGATAAACAACTGCATCTGTATTTTCTAATAGCTCCGCCGGAAATTTCCTGACGTCTCCAATGACCTGGTTATTCAGTTTCACTTCAGGGAGCAGAATCGCATTCGTCAGACGGTTGGCAAAGTAACCGATATCAAATCCGATTAATTCTGCTTCCGGATATGATTCGCGAAGTTGGTTAACAGCCCCGGGGCCTACATAACCCATGTTCCCAATAATTAAGATCTTCATACTTGTTTCTGTTTTAATGTTTATATTGGATTTTACAGATGATCATTCCCATACTTTCCATGGAGCGTGGTTGCTGTTCCACAGTTCTTCAAGGGTCGATTTATCGCGGAGAGTATCCATGGGATGCCAGAATCCCGTGTGCCGGTAGGCTGCCAGTTTGCCCATTGATGCAATCGTTTCAAGCGGCTCCCTTTCCCAGATCGTATGATCTCCTTCAATGAAATCGAACGCTTCGGGTTCCACGACAAAAAAGCCCCCGTTGATCCAGGCGGTTTCATGACCGTCTCCGTTGGGTTTTTCCCTGAAGTTATTTATTTTATTGGCCCCCGACTCGAGTGTAAATGCGCCGAATCGCCCCGGAGGCTGAATGGCCGACAAGGTAACAAGCGATCCCTCATTTTTATGAAAGTCAATTAGTTCGTTGATGTTGATGTCTGAAACGCCATCGCCATAGGTGAGGAGAAAGGGCTCATTTCCAACATAGTTTCTAACCCGCTTAATCCGGCCACCTGTCAGGGTGTTCAACCCGGTATCGATTAGAGTTACCTTCCACGGCTCAGCATGATTCCTGTGGTAGCTGGTCTGATGATTGGCTATGTCGATGGTTAAATCGGATCGGTGTAATGAATAATTGGCAAAATACTCTTTGATCATATAGCCTTTATATCCGCACATGATAATAAATTCATGATGACCGTAATGGGAGTATATTTTCATAATGTGCCAAAGGATTGGTCGGGAGCCGATTTCAACCATTGGTTTCGGTTTCAGCGTCGTTTCTTCAGAAAGTCTTGAACCAAGACCTCCGGCCAGTATTAATACTTTCATTTGTCTTACTTTTTATTGGATGACTAAAATTGAAGTACTGCATTTATAATTCATTATTTGACATCGCTCTGGCCATTTCCCGGTGAGACAGGATGTGTTCAGGCTTAAATGTTTCAACTTCCCCGAGTGAAATATCGGTTAGAATGCAATAACCCAACCGTTCAAAACGTAACGCAATCCTGTTTTTTCCGCGAAACTCGATGAGTTCTCCGGTGATTCCTTTTAAAGGACCTGATACCACGATGATTTGTTCTCCTTTCTTAAGATTTTCTCTTACGGCGTCAACTCTTTCATTATATACTGCCAGAAACGTTCGCAGATCATCAATTTGCTTTTCAGGAATGGGTGCAGGCTCTCCCCTGAATGATATGTAGCAAACAGCACCGGGGGTATTTAATACATTAAAATATTCACGGTTACTGACCTTGACAAACAGGTAACTTTTTAATAATGGCTCTTTGATCATTTTTATCCGGTCACTCCATTGACGTTTCTCTGTTTTAAGAGGCAAATAACAGTCGATCCCCTTCTCAGTAAGCAAAGAAGCCAGTTTTTTTTCAGACCGGGATCGGGTATATACTGCAAACCAGCGATATGTGGAGTTAATCAGGTTCATACTTCAGAGATTTTGTTTTACATTTTTTACACAGCTTCGCTCTTTCACTCCCACTATACATCTGCAGGAAAGAGCATAATTCAAAAAAACTACATCACAAAATTCCGTCTAATTTCAGAGCCATTCAAGTAGTGATAACACCCAAAAAAATGTTCAAATAGGATAATGTTCTTATTATCAGCCTATTGTAAATATGTTTTACAACATATACTGTTTTAGATATGGGTAAAATCCCCCATTGTTTTTTTTGTTAAAGCATGTAAAGGGAAATTTTAGGGCGGGATACCCCCATGGATTATGATCGTAAGTGCAATAAAGGGTCAGGAAAGCAGGTTGGCAAAAACATATTCAGTCGATAATCCCCATCTTTTTCATTAAAAAACTGGCATTCATTGTGTGAGTGACGCCCTCACGAAGCTTATAATCGAAGATCAGGTTTCCGGATGATAGTTGAACCTCAAAACAATTGTTAACAATGATTTCGGGATGAGTTTCTTCCAGCGCGGTGAGATTCAGATCGTGGGTTGCTATTACCGCGTTGCCATGCAGACGGATCAATTTCTCTATTAGTGCTTTGGAACCGCTCAGTTTATCGCTTGAGTTCGTGCCCTTGAGCATTTCGTCGATAATGATAAAAAGGGGTTGTC
>JBDKTZ010000337.1:0-4575 GCA_039679975.1 Prolixibacteraceae bacterium | reverse complement strand
TTTCCGGATTTTGTTTTTTTAATTCATTTACTACGTTCACATACCATGTAGGGGTTTTTAGAATACTCCTAAACCAGTGAAATGGAATCATTGGACGCTTTTTTATTTGTGTCAAAATATTGGCTGCTGCCTGTCTGGTGTCATCTTCCTGAATATCCCATACCGATCGTAAAATTGGCATGTTACCGTACAAACGGCTTATATCCGATTTTTGCGGGACAATTCCATTCGGGCTAAAAGATGCGTAGCAGTCAAGTCCATCCTTATTTAAGCCTTGAGCATATCCGTCAATCACGAAACCTGTAATTGAAATATCCCATATTCTGTAGTATTTTTTGCAATGTTCTGCCCAGGCATCCAAGCCACTTGGCAATCCGGATATTTCGCGAGGCTCTTGCAGCATGCCGGGATTGAGATATCCAGCTCCGTTATCTGCTGCGGCAAAGTAATCATTTTTTGTGGCAGTCATCCTTTGGTAATGCAATGCCATGGGCACACGTTCCTGCAGGACAGGGCTAACGCTCCACATCAGAGGTACCTCACCTCTGCGGGGATCGTCCCAAATGCTTGGTGAGGTTTGCGAAACCCATGATGCAGCATCATAGTCGCCTACGTAAAATACGAAAAAATTTCGTCCTTTAAAATCCACTTCTCCTTTTTCGTTCAAATAGCCTCTCTGTTTTAATTCAGCCTCGGTTACCCAGCTTTGCTTATACATTTTTTCAAGTGGAAAATGTTGCCAAAATGACGCATTTGCCAAAGCGCCATACCCAATCGCATCCGCATCCATAAAAGCGTTGTAGGCGCTGATAACTTTCGAGTACTCCCACTCCGTGGGAACATCCTCGTGCAAACCTTTAGCATGTTTGGTATATTTGAAAGCCCAGGAAGGAAAACCTCCGATATAGCACATTTTTCTGCCTTCATTTTGCTTATAAGCCTGTAATAAAAATAATTTTAGCGTACTCAAATCTGTACCTTGTATTTGAGTCGTATCGTCGGTAGCAGGTTCATCTGCCCATGGTGAAAGGTCGAAGAAGAAGGCTTTTTTGCTCACAAAGAAATCATGATTTGAAAGAGTATGATGGTTTGGACCAACAGCTGTCGGATTTTTTCTCCATTGCTGGTCGATATAGTTAGCACCAAACTCCGTGTTGCATTTGCCTTGGCTCATATATTTTTCGATAAACCACAAGTAGGGATCGTTCTTGACGGAGCCGCTTGAGGTAATCCTGGTGCCAGGCAAGATTCCTTTTCCAGTAAACATAGCAGTACCATCCTTGTTAATAAGACGTACCCTGACAGGTAATTTTGGACCAGCGAGTACAACTTGCGAATACAGGCTACCGGGCGACAGGTCATAGCGTATGGCCATCAAATCTTTTATCCCGGCTATGGAAGAAGCCACATTACTTGTCGATGCCACATTCGGGTCATAGACTACTACTCCTTTTATTTTGTCTTTGTAATAGGAAATGACATCTACAAGGTCAGATAGAACTAATGTATCACGATCTGCAAGCCAATTACCTTTCCTTCGGTACATATTCCACCAATAATCATCAATACAAACTCCATTATTCTCAACATAACGAATGAATAAATGAGGCGATTCCCTGTTAACAATACCTTGCAGAGTGGCAATCGAGTGCACATGATCCCATGCTTTTTCAACATTTTGCTGCTTCGACAGATCACCATGAAGCGTGTAACGCAAATCGAACACAGTGATAACTTTATCGTCGTTCTTCAGCGGCCGGCAATTGCCGGCAATTAATGCCACCAAAATGCAGATAATGATCCTTCTCATTCTTATTTTATATTTGATAATTCCTTATTTTACTCTTTAATACAAATCCGTCCGGAACATACGCATAATATTCAATAGAAAGCTTCATTTCATCGATCTTTTACGATCAGGAGTAACCGTTCTTTTAGATCTTCCATAATGGTTGGAAAAATGAAGGTATAAAAATGGATGTAATGAATCATACTCCTATCTGAAAATCCATTACATCCATTTTTTTGTGTTCATACCATTGAGTTACCTGTTAGTAGTCAGAATTCTGAATCAATACGCCGTTTGAGTTATCAATATCGTATTGGGGAATTGGCAGATACAATCCCTTTGAACTGATACCTCTGCTTTCATAATCATTGTTAACAAGCGCGTCACCCCAGCGTACAAGATCATTGAACCGATGATATTCAAAACAAAGCTCAACTGCACGTTCATGTTTAATGGCAGTCATGATATTCCATCCCTTTTCGGCCATCAGGGTCTCTACCGATTTAAAATTTGTTCCAAAGGCGCGTTTACGAACAATATCCACATAATAGGAAGCAGTTTTACTTCCTGCTGCGCCATTTGCCAGACACTCGGCGTACATTAACAGCACATCGGCATAGCGGATCAATGGTGTGTTTTCATCAAAGCCACCGGATACAAAATCAGTAAAATTAGCACCCATTCCTTTTTTTATGGAATAGTCTCCCTTGTTCAGGTCCGGATCGTAAATACCGTAGCCATTTACCACATCTCCGTCGCTCCAGATAAATGCGTCTAAACGAGGGTCTCCCGGTTCAAATTCGTCAACTATGGTTTGAGTGGGGTATACATTATCCCATGCGCCAAACTGGCCGGGTCCGATAAATATGTTTCTGTAACCGCCTTCAGAGGTTCCTGCTCCGTCTGTATTCGTGGCGCCCGTACCTCCTAATGTCTTACTAAACATCACTTCAAGAACCATTTCCGGAGTATTTTCTCCTGCCACCGACCAGACGTCTTCAAGATTCGTGTTAAGTGAATAATGATACGTTGAAGATTCAATAATTTGGGAAAAGTAACTGGCAGCCTTGGTATAATTTTTACGGTATAACAATACTTTTCCCAGGAGAGCGATCGCGGCCCCCTGTGTAATCCTTCCCTGTTCATTGCCTCCGGTAAGTGTTTCATAGTTTCCCCCGGTATACGAGGCGGGTAGATTGCCCGAAGATACCACGCTGGCCAGATCATCCTCAATGAATTGCCAAATAATATCAGCATCACTTTTAGCTATTATTTTTTCATCCATGTTATCGACAATTCGTAACGGAGCGTCTCCCCATAAAGTAACAATGTGCCAATAGTACAGGGCTCTAAGCACAGTAGCTTCTGCAACAATCCTGTCCAACAGTTCCGGGTATTGGATCTGGTCGGCCAGAGGGGCCTTTTGCATAACTAAATTGCATCTGTATATTCCCTGATAACATGAACCCCATATGTTCTCAATAAAACTGTCCGTATTTCTGAAAACGAAGTCCAGAATATCAAGCATTCCGGCTTCTGAAGTGCCAACTCCTTCTTCAGCCAGCAAGCGTTTTACTGCATATTCATTCCCATAGAAATAGTGATTCCCCAGGGAAGAATAAGCGGACGTTAACGCTTCAAGCATTTGATTGTCGGTTTTGTAAAATGTTGATGTAACAACACTGTCCGTAGGAGAGATATTCAAATAATCGTCGGAACAACCTGCTATACCAAGTATCAACATCGATTCCAGTATGATAGTCTTAAGTATTTTCATTTGTCTCATTTTTAATAATTAAAAACTTAGTTGTGCTCCGAGAGAAAAATTCCGGGAATTGGGATAACTTCCTCTGTAATCAACACCCCTCAGCAGAGCATCAGAGCTGTTCGTAAACGTAATATCCGGATCCAAACCTGAGTATTTGGTAACAGTAAACAAATTGGTGGCGCTGAAATAGATGCGTAAGTTTGCCAGCTTGAGTGAATTGAGCAGTGCTCCATTGAAGGTATAGCCCAGCTGGACATTTTTCAGGCGAAGGTAAGACCCGTTTTCAACCCAGCGATTCGAAGAACGGTCATTGCTGTTGGGATCAGTAGCGGCAATGACAGGAATCGTATTTGAAGTGTTTTCTCCGTTCCAGGCATTCAAAACATCAGTGGTACGGTTCCGGTCTTTGTGAGTAGACGACAACGTATACTTGTTCAAATTGTAAATTTCATTGCCATATACTCCCTGAAAGAAAAGTGAACAGTCAAATTTCTTATAATTACAATTAAGGCTGATCCCATAGTCAAAATCAGGAGTAGGTTTTCCAAGCACAACCCGGTCATAATCATTAATCACACCATCAGGAATTCCTTCAGAGCCGCTGATGTCCCTGAACATGATATCTCCCGGACGTGCGCCGCCCTGAGTGGCATGATCAGCAATATCCTGAGTATTTTGGAAAATACCTTCTGTTTGCCAACCATAAAACTCACCAATAGGACGACCTTCTTCTGTCTTAGTGATCGTACTTGAATTGAGGCTTCCGTAAATTATCCCGGAATTTTCCAGGTTTGTCACTTTGTTCTTAATTGTTGCCAGGTTAAAGCCGAGCTGATAAAAGAAGTCGTTAATTTTCCCTTTATATGAAACAGAAAATTCCCATCCTCTGTTTTCCAGTGATCCCACATTGTCCCATGAATTTTCAAGAATGCCGGTATTATGAGGAACAGGTACTTTAACCAGCATGTCTTCCGATTTTGTCATGAAGTAGTCAATTGTACCCGATAATCCTTTAAAG
>JBDKTZ010000612.1:0-18682 GCA_039679975.1 Prolixibacteraceae bacterium | reverse complement strand
GACCTGAAAGGTTTTTAAATCGCGGTTATTGATCCCCACGATATCGACATATGGGTTTAATTTGTCAAGTTCTTCTTCCGTGTGAAATTCGGCCAGGACCTCCAAACCCAATTCTTTTGCAGTCCTGGCCAGTTCGAGCATTTCATCTTTGGTCAGGCTTGCCGCGATGAGCAGGATCAGGTCGGCTCCGTATGCCTTAGCCTGGAAAATCTGGTAAGGGTCGAGAATGAAGTCCTTGCGCAGTATCGGCGTTAGCGGATTGGCTTCGCGTGCATTTTCCAGATCGCTAAGTGATCCGCCGAAAAACCGATCGTCGGTGAGTACCGACAGGCCTGAGACTCCGGCAGCCACATAACCGGCGGTAACAGTTTTCACTTTTGCATTACTGTTGATTACTCCCCTGGAAGGAGATTTTGCTTTGAATTCGGCGATGATTCCGCTTGCTTCCGGTTCCCGAAGCGCTCCTTTCAATGAGTTGATGGCCCGGGTAAAGGAGGGAGCGTTTTTGAGCGCCTCCAGGCTGATTCTTTTTTTCGCATCAGCTATTTCCAGTCTTTTATTGGCATTTATTTCGTCGAGAATAGTCATAGAGAGTATTTAGTCGTAAGTATTTAGTCGTAAGTCGTGAGTTTCGCCATTGTTTATCCTATCAGTTTATGGAAAGCGGCCAGGGCTCGTTTGCCGTAGAGGGAATTTTCTGCTTCTTCAATACAGGATGCCAGGTTTTTTCCCGGGTGTACGGTCCTCAGTGCGAGGGCGGAATTCGCAATGACTACTTTTTCCTGAGCCTCGGTGCCCTTTCCGTTCAGCACATGATGAAAGATGGATGCCGCTTCCTCCACGGTTTTTCCGCCGAAAAGATCTTCAGCTTTTACGCGCTTCATGCTGAGGTCTTCGGGATCAAGTTTCCCGGCGGCTGTGTTAGAAATAAAACAGAAGGGTCCGGTAAGGGAAATTTCGTCGTAACCATCCTCACTGTACAGGATTGTATAGTTGGCAGATGTCTTCTTGAAGACTTCATGGAACAGGCTCATGACCTCCTGGTTGTAAACGCCGACCAGTTGATTATTTGGACGGCTTGGATTGACCATGGGGCCCAGCATGTTCATAAACGTTTTTATCTTGAGCGCTTTTCGGACGGGAGCCACGTTTTTGAGCGCCGGGTGAAAGAAAGGTGCATGCAGGTAGCAGATGTTGGCCCGATCGAGTTCTTTTTTCAGCCGGTCCTGATCGGTAGTGAATTTATATCCGAAGTATTCCAGAACATTTGATGAGCCGCAGGCTGACGAGGCTGAATAATTTCCATGCTTGGCAACCTTTATACCTGCGCCTGCCAGTACGAAGGCTGATAAGGTCGAGACGTTAAAGGTGTTTTTTTCGTCGCCCCCGGTACCGCAAACGTCGATCGTATTAAATTCAGAAAAATCAAGGCGTACAGAAAGATCGAGCAATGCCTGCCGAAAGCCGCTCAATTCGGGGCCTGTAACCGGGCGCATCAGGTAGACCGTGATGAATGCTGCTACTTCAGCGTCCAAATATTTTCCCTGGGCGATTTCGGTAAAGACTTTGCGGGCCTGAACGGTATCCAGGGTGTTCTTTGTTGTCAGATAAGTTAATACTTCTTTCATACGTTTATCCAGTTGCTTATTATTTTTTCGCCATAGGGTGTCAGTACCGATTCAGGATGAAACTGGACACCGCGCACATCATACTGAATATGTTTCAGTGACATGATCAGGCCGTTTTCGTCGAGACTGGTCACTTCGAGGCTGTCAGGAAATCCTTCGCTGTCAACGATCCACGAATGGTAACGTCCTGCTTCGAACAAGCGGGGAACGCTGTCGTATAATACCGGATCCGGATTGGTTTGAGTAACTGAGTTGGCGACGCCGTGAAGTACATGAGGCATGTTGACCAGTTTGGCACCAAATACCTGGCCAATAGCCTGATGGCCCAGGCACACGCCCAACATGCTTTTCCGGGGTGCATACTCGCGGATGATGTCCATGAGTAAACCTGCTTCTTCAGGAATGCCCGGCCCGGGTGAGAGAATGATCTTGTCGTATGGTTCCAGGTCTTTCAGTTCGAGTTCATCGTTACGGAACACGTCAACCGGCAGGCCCGATATCTTTTTGACTGCGTGCACCAGGTTGTAGGTGAACGAATCGTAGTTGTCAATTACTGCTATCTTCATACCTTAAATGGCTAAATTGTTAAACTGTGAAATTGCATAGCGGAGAAACTTTATACTTCTTTTGCTATTTCCATTGCTTTTTTCAGGGCAGCAAGCTTATTGTTGACTTCCTGAAGTTCATTTTCTTCGTCCGACGCGGCAACGATACCTGCACCGGCCTGGTAATAAAGCCGGTTCCCTTTGCTCAGGAATGACCTGATCATAATGGCATGATTCAGACTGCTGTCGAATCCCAAAAAACCAATGGTTCCTCCATAGTAACTCCGTCTTTGATTTTCATAAAGGTCAATCAGTTTCATTGCCATGTGCTTTGGAGCTCCTGAAAGAGTTCCTGCGGGGAATGAATTACCCAGAACAGAGACCATATTGGCATTGGCAGGCAGCTTGCCGGAGACTTCCGAAACCAGGTGAATGACATGTGAAAAGTACTGGACTTCACGAAAGCTGTCTACTCTGACATCTTCTGCATTGCGACTCAAGTCGTTTCTCGCCAGATCGACGAGCATGACATGTTCAGCGTTTTCCTTGGGGTCGGCGCATAATTTTTCGGCAAGTACCCGGTCCTGATCATCATTGCCGCTGCGACGAAAAGTCCCGGCTATGGGATTAATGATGGCCCTGTCTTTGCGGATCCGGAGTTCCGCTTCGGGGCTCGATCCAAAGATCCTGTAGTCGCCGTAGTCAAAGAAAAAAAGATATGGCGAGGGATTGACCGAACGCAGGGCGCGGTATACATTAAAGTCATCGCCCGAGAACTGCTGAGAAAACTGGCGTGACAATACAATCTGGAAAACATCTCCGCGGCGGCAATGTTCTTTCCCCTTGCTTACCATGTAACGGTAATCCTCGTCGGTGATGTTCGAGCTCTCGTCGCCTTCGGGTTTGAATTTGGTGACAGGAAAGGAAAGATTGCGCAGGAGCGATTCGATCTGATTCATTTCCGGAGCTTCGTCTTCCGGCAGATTCTCGATCAGTGTGATGATGTCGTTGTGATGATCGATTGCCAGAATGTATTTGTAAAAGCAGTATTTAACCTCGGGGATCGCATATTCCTCGGCTTTTTGCGATTTCTCAATATCGATCTTTTCAAAGTATTTCACCGAATCATAGCTCAGATAACCAAACAGTCCGTTTGCCGGGGCGGGCGCGCCTTCACCGGAGAGCTGAAACGATTTGAAAAAGGCGTTCAGTTCGCGGGCTACCGTATGTTGATCCGTGATCGGTATGGTCTGAACGGATTTGCCTTTCCTCCCGATCGTGATCGTTCCCTGATCGGCTGTAAAACAAGCGAGAGGTTTCAGGCAAATAAACGACCATGCATTTTCATGTCCGTGATAATCGGAACTCTCGAGCAGGATTGAGTGAGGGAAAAGTTCCCTGAATTTGAGATATACGCTCACCGGAGTGAGCGTATCGGCAAGGATCTGTTTAATGTTTACTTTTACAGGAAAAGGGTTCATATTGTACGGGTTTTAATTTTTTTCCAAAAAAAAGCGGCTTACCGTGTTACGATAAGCCGCTTTTCCATCCATGACAGGCATGACTGCTACTTCTCTCCACGGTTATGTGAAAAGTATTCGCGCCACCACCAATTATTTGTCATAAATGTACTCATAATCATATTTTTAAAAATACCAATATGGCCATTTCTTCTTAACAGAAGACCCCACCACGGAAGCCATATTGTATTTAAAACTTTTGTTTTCGAAAGTACAAATGAATAAATTTTTTAATTGAATTGCAAATTTTTTGTTATTAATAAATTGTAAAGTCTCAGGGCACGGCTGCGAAAACACAGGCTCAAAATTGAACCACCCGTATTTATTCTGACAGCTCATAGCTCACAGCTTCCTGACTATCTGTTCAGGACTTCAAGATTGACGGGTAAACATTCACCCTTGGTTGTAAGCAGGTTACTCACTTCATAAAACATTCGCAGCATGGGCATTTGCGCCACTTCGTCGGAGGTTCCTTCCAGATCGACGGTTACCGTGCGGCGGGCTTCGAGTGTAATACTGACGGGACCGGAGAATCCTACGGAGGGCTGGCGTTTTTTCAGATAAAAGGTAATATCGCTGTCGTTATAGATGTTTACGGTCTTGATTTCATTGTTCTGCAACTTTGTTTGGGTATTACGAACCTGTATTGAATTCATAAAAAGAGGCGTGAGAAACCGGCGTTCGCCCACAAGGGTATCGCCAAAAAAAGCCGCTGTCCGTCGTTCAAACAAGGCTTGTTTTACAGCCTCTTCTGTTTTTTCAGTAGCAAAAACGAGTGTGACCGGGCGATGATTTTTCCCCGGTTCATATGTCATTCCCGCGGGAGTATGAAGATCAGAATTAGCAAAAACAGTCAGGCTTTTTTCATCTGCCCATTTCAGGGTTTCCGGGTAATATTCTTTGGAGTTAAACACTTCAATCCCTCTCATTATTCCGGCAGTAGTGAGGCGTGTATGTTCTGACCACCATTGGGTTGAAAGTTGTTGCGCCTTCCATCCGGGATGGTTCCAAATAATAAATGCTCCCTGCTCGCGGGCCTCCACGCATGCTTCCCACCAGTCTTCACGTTCAATTAAGTTAGCGTTTTTCAGGAACAGGGCGTTTAAGTGTCCGGGAGGCATTTTCCGTGTGATTTCAGCGCCCTTTACCAGGATAATTCCAAGCTGGTCAGCCAGCGGTTTGGCAATCTCGTAAACACGGTTTTGATCGGCATCAATGTCTTGTGCGTGTGGGCGGTATTCAATGTGGTCGGTAATGGAAATGACATCGAGACCATCCATCCATGCTTCCTGTACCCGTATCGTCGGCCATACGTCTCCGTCGGAGAAAACTGTATGAATATGAAAATCGCACTTTAATGTTTTATACCCGAGGATATCGGGAACGTTGATTTCTTTGCGATTTTGGGCAGATCCGGCAGATGGTACGGAAACGATCAGAAATATACAGAAAAAACTGATAGCCAGGTTACGCATGGTTAAGTCATTTTGTGGCGCAAGATAGTTAAAAGCTTTGTTTTAAACCGGGGTATTCTGTTAAGGAATTGTTGCTTTTTGTCTTTTAATGAGGATTATACTGAGCCATTTCATAAATCCGAAGAGGATCACGAGCGTAAAGATAATCGATGCCCCGGAAGGAATGTCTGCAAAAAAGGAAATTAACAACCCGCTGAATGATCCCAGAAAGGCAAATCCCACCGATAAAAGCATCATTCGTTTAAAATCGTTGGTGAACAAATTGGCGGTTGCCTGTGGAACGGTCAATAGAGACAAGATCAAGATAATACCGACTACCCTGATGTTCAGGACGATTGTGATGGCGATCAGACTAATGAGCAGGTAATTGATCTGATTAACGGGCAAGCCGGTAGCTTTCGCGAATTCTTCGTTGAAGGCCACATACAGGATGGTGCGGTACATGATCAGGAAGAAGGTAATAAGCACTGTTGAAAGAGCGGCCATTAGCCAAATTTCGCCGGTTGAAACGGTAAGGATGCTTCCAAAGAGGTAGCTCATCAGGTTGGGAGCGTAACCTGGCGACAAATAGATGAAAATAACACCCACCGCCATGCCGAGTGACCACCAGATGGCAATGGAAGAGTCTTCACGTAGTTTTCCTTTTTGTGTGAAGAATTGGATTCCCAGGGCTGACAAAACTGAGAAGACTGCTGCTCCCAGCAACGGGTTCAGTCCAAGGAAATAGCCGATGCCAATCCCGCCAAATGAGGCATGCGTGATACCTCCGCTGATAAACACGATGCGGCGGGACACAATGTAGGTACCGATCAATCCGCAGCTGATTGCACTAAAGAGTGACGCCCAAAAGGCATGAACAAAAAAATCGTATGAGAATAAATCAATGAACGTGCTCATGTTGGTCCTCCTTATCGTGCAATTTTAATACTGTATGAGGGATATCTCCGTGCGTGATGATCTGCAGCGGGCAATTGTAAGAGGCCAGTTGTTCTGAACTGATCATATTATCGGGGTGATAATGCAGTTCCCTGTTCACGCAGGCAATTGTTTTTACATAGTATGTAATGGTGCCTACGTCGTGTGATACCAGTACAATGGCCATGCGTTTATTCAGCTCCTTCAGCTTTCCGTACAGTTCATTCTCAAAATGGTTATCGACAAACGAATCGGGTTCGTCCAGAATCAGTAACTCCGGATTATTCATCAGTGACCGGCAGAGAAAAACCCGTTGCATTTGTCCTCCTGACAGTTCCCCGATCGCTTTGTTTCGCAGATGAATGACACCCATTTCCTGAAGCAGCGTTTCTGCATGTTCAATCTCAGCCCGCTTGTCTTTAAACAGACTGAAATGCTGATCGTCTGCTTTTCCGGAGCGGACTACATCCAACACCCGGATTGGGAAACGTTTGTCAATCTGGTTGATCTGAGGAAGATAACCAATTTTTGAAGCAGGGATATGAAAAATGATCTTTCCTTCAAAGGGTTTGACCAACCCGAGCAATGCTTTTATTAAAGTGGTTTTGCCTCCCCCGTTAGGTCCGATCATGCCAAGAAAGTCATTTTCATGGATTTCAAGATCAACATCTTTCAGCACGAGTTCGTCATCATAACCGACACTGAGGTTTTTTATTTCGACAAGTTTCTTCATTCTGTGGTATCAAGTATCAAGACTGAAATATCAGAAATTCCGGCTTATTTCTGATATGAGGCAATAATTTTTTGTGCGATCTCCCGCAGTTGCATGTCCCATTGTTCGCTTAAAGGATTGATCGGAACTACCTTCCCGTCAATTTCATTTGCAAGCTGACGTGCATTTTCGGCATCAAATTCCTTTTGAATAAAGATGATCCGGATATTCTCCGATTTCGCCTTCTCAATAAGTGTACGCATGTGCCTGGGTGAAGGTTCTTTGCCGTCAACTTCGAGGGCTATTTGCTCCAGACCGTATTGTCGCGCAAAATAGGTAAGGGCCGGGTGGAAGATCAGGAACTTCCTGTTAACGGTCTGACTGAACAGACCTTTCATTTCCTGATCGAGCTGGTCGATCTCCTTTATGAACGACTCGTAATTTTGGGTCAGGACTTCCTTTTTTTCGGGAAGCAGCGAGTTCAGGGCATGATATGTTTCTGTAACGATCTTTTTTACTTCGGCAGGAGATGACCAGATATGAGGATCGACCCCCTGCAAATGCGTATGGTCGCCATGTCCTTCTTCTCCGGCAATCCAGTTGGCCTGTATCGAGGTGTCGAAAATTTTTAGTTCAGGAGTACTTTGTCTGATTTTATCGATCCAGGCTTCTTCGAATCCAATCCTGCCGATGCGCATCCATGCTGCTGATTTGGACAAATCTTTCATCTGTGAAGGCATCAGTGAATAAAGTTCGGGGCTTGCGCCGGGAGGAACCAGAACGTGTACCTGAACAAGATCGCCTGCAATCTTTTCCACAAAGTATTTTTGCGGCAAAATGGTGACGGAAATGATCATTTTGCCGTTCGTGGGCTTTGTTTGACAGCCAAAGGCAATCATGATCAAAAATAGAATTACTTTCTTCATTCGTGTTGAATTGAACCGGATTTGAAAACCAAAGATACAAAACCTGCGTCTCATAATTGGCCATTATCCATCATGTAACCCTTGAGTCATTTCTTTGTTGAGAGACACCATGGCTTTTTTTTGTTTTCCTTGGAGGCACGGGATCATACCCATGCGTTCCCCAGGGGTGACAACGCAAAATACGGCGTGTGGCCAACCAGAATCCTGAAAAAGGACCGTGAATGCGAATGGCTTCGATGGCATATTGTGAGCAGGTGGGCACATGGCGGCAGGAAGCAGGGATCAGCGGTGAAAGGGCATATTTGTAAAAATATACCGGTACCAGCAGGATCCAGCTTAAGATTTTCACGATGAACCTTAGAATGCTCTGCATAGACAGACGTTTAAATGTACAAAAATAGTAAAAAGTTGAGAGCGGAGGCCGGAAGACTCGCTACTCTTACTCGCTACTTCTTCTTACGACTTACGACTTACGACTTACGACTAAATACTCACTATGAACTATTCGACTGACATTGTGTTTATTGGGAAACAGGTTGAGGGACATGGCAAAAGCGGAAGAATACAAAAAAACAGAGCGTGAACTATTTGAGGAGGAAGTTATTGAAAATAAGGAAATTTCGCCTGGTGTTTTTCTGCTGTCGGTTAAGCGGCGATTCGCCTTCATTCCCGGTCAGGTGGTTAAACTCGCAGCTGACCGGAAGGAGCCGCCGCGGATTTACAGTATCTGCAGCGGAGACACGGAAAAGGAGCTTCGCATTCTTTATCATGTAAAGGGGAGCGGGTACCTGACGCCCCGGCTGGCGGGTCTGGGCAAAGGAGATCAGGTTTTGGTCAGTCAACCTTATGGCGGGTTCCGGGGAACTTCTGAACCTGCATGGTGGATTGCTGCAGGTACCGGTATAGCACCTTTTTATAGCATGTTTAGGTCGGGTCTTATGGAGAATAAAGTTTTGGTGCACGGGGTGAGCTATCTAAACCAGTTCTATTTTGAAGAGGAATTCACGCAGGCGTTAGGAAGCGATTATCGTCGTTGTTGTTCGCGTGAATTATCAGATGATGCTTATCCCGGAAGGGTGACCGGTTACCTGAACAGTTTGGATCGGCTTCCTGCCGACAGGGTCTACTATTTATGCGGAAAAGCTCTGATGGTGGTGGAGGTGCGAGACCTGCTCATCGAAAAGGGTATTCCGTATGAAAATATTGTTGCGGAAATTTATTTTTAACTTTGCCAAAAATGATCGTCATGGCGAAGGAACCTTTATTTGGAAAGACACTGGAAGAGCTTCTGGAAATATGCGCCGTTTTGGATCTTCCCCGGTTTACAGCAAGGCAGCTGACTGACTGGTTATACAAGAAGCCCGTCTCATCGATTGATGAAATGACAAACCTTTCCAGGAAGGCGAGAGAAATGCTGAATGAAAAATATATCTTTGGATTGATCGGGTATACCCGGGTGCAGGAAAGTAAGGACGGTACCAGAAAGTATCTTTTCCCTACAATGCAGGGCAAATTTATTGAAACGGCCATGATTCCGGAAAGGACGCGGACCACTGTTTGCGTTTCGTCGCAGGTAGGCTGTAAAATGGGCTGCTTGTTTTGTATGACAGGAAAACAGGGATTCCAGGGACAGCTTACAGCGGGCGAGATCGTCAATCAGGTTCGAAATATCCCGGAGTGGGAACAGATCAGCAACATCGTTTACATGGGAATGGGCGAACCTTTCGACAATCTGGATGAAGTCCTGAAGAGCACGCAGATCCTGACCAGCGAATGGGGTTTTGCCATGAGCCCGCGCCGGATTACTGTTTCGTCGATCGGGATCGTCCCCGGACTCATACGGTTCCTGAACGAAAGTGAGGCCCATCTGGCCATCAGCCTTCATACTCCTTTCCATGAAGAACGTCAGAATCTGATGCCGGTAGAGATCGCCTATCCGGTCGATGAAGTGCTTGCTGCAATCCGGCAGTGGGATTTTGGGCGGCAGCGCAGAGTCTCGTTCGAATACATTGTTTTTCATGGTTTGAACGATACGCCACGGCATGTAAGGGAAATGGCCCGGATACTCGATGGGATCAAGTGCCGGATCAACCTGATCCGTTTTCATCCGATACCCAACACGCCTTTGAAGGGAACCGATGAGCAATCGCTGGAGGAGTTCAAAGAGGCGCTGAATGCCAAGGGAATCACCACCACTATCCGCGCTTCAAGAGGGCAGGATATCTATGCAGCCTGTGGCTTGCTGTCGACCAAAGAACTTGTAAGATAGCTGTGAGCCGTGAGCGATTAGCCGTTAGTAAAAAATCAATCAATGAACGTTTTCTGTTAATAACTTTCAGTTGTTAGCCATTTCCTGCTCATAGCTCATCGCTTATAGTTTTTTTAACATTTCCGGACCACTTGCCGGCGCAGGAAATACATGTTAATTTTCTAACTTGCATCTCTTTTGAAAGAATATCCATATGGAAAGACTGTTGTGGTCAAAAGGAATTTTTACGAACAAGCTGATCATCACCAGGGGCAATGAGCAGATTGGTGTGATCAGCTGGAACAATTTTTTTAGTTCCAATGCAATTGCTACCCTGAACGGACGTGGCTTTATACTAAACCGTGATTATTTTTTATCAAAACTTGAGATTCAGGATGCCAATAGTCATGATGTATTGGGAACAGTCATGATCAACATGTTCAGCTCCAACAGTGATCTTGTGATTAACAGGAAGCGTTTTGAACTGGAAATCAAAAATTTTTGGCAGTCGCGTTGGTGCTGGAAGTTCAATGGACAGGAGATCATCACCTTTCAAAGTAACGAATTGTTATCGAAAGATCGGGGAGAAATTGAGGTTTACTCTGCAAGCGCGGAAGAAGTTGAAATTCTTATTTTGCTGGGCCTTTTTGTGAGAAGTCAGTTAATCCTATTCATGGCGTTACTGCTGCTGATCATCCTGTTTGTGATTATCAGCTAGAAAGGAGAGAATGGAGACGGGAACAGGTATAGTGATGAGGCATTAAGTATGGGGCCAAGCGGATCACGGGAGCTTTAGCGAACGGTTAACCGCTAAAAGCCGGCAGCTTCTTTTGATAAAGCGGATTTTAAGAGTAAATTTGCTGTAACTTTCGACAGGATTAAAAAAAGTTACAATTACGATATCAATCAGAAATTGAAAAAATGGGCAGAAACAAAATAATAATAGGCATTACTCAGGGAGACATCAATGGGATCGGCTACGAAGTGATCATGAAAACATTGAATGATCCGAGAATTCTGGAGATGTGTACCCCTGTCGTATATGGTTCGCCTAAAGTTGCGGCTTATCATCGTAAAGCTCTCAACATGGAGGCTTTTAATTTTAACTCGGTGAGAAATGCAGCAGAGGCTGATTCGCGTAAAGTCAATATTGTTAATTGTATTGATGACAATATCCGGGTTGAACTGGGAAAGATTTCGGACGTCGCCGGTGAAGCTTCCTATATGGCGCTGGACGCTGCCGTTCAGGATCTGAAAGCCGGAACAATTGACGCTCTGGTGACGGCGCCAATCAGTAAAGACAACATCCAAAGCGAGAAGTTTAATTTTCCCGGTCACACTGAGTTTCTGGCTGAGCAGTTCAAAACAGACAACTTCATCATGCTCATGGTGAGCGAGATGATGAAGCTGGGGGTGGTGACCACCCATGTGCCGATATCCAAAGTATCCTCGCTGATCACAAAGGAGGCGATACTAAAGAAACTACGTATTATGGCGGCTTCGCTGGAACAGGATTTCAGTATCAAGAAACCGAGAATAGCCGTGCTTGGACTTAATCCGCATGCCGGCGACGGAGGATTACTTGGGACGGACGAAAAAGACACGATTATTCCTGCAATAGAACAAGCCAAAGAACAAGGTATCCTGGCTATCGGACCTTACCCGGCCGATGGGTTCTTTGGCTCGGGCGATTATGCAAAGTTTGATGCCATCCTGGCCATGTACCATGATCAGGGCCTGACCCCGTTTAAGGTGATTTCGTTTGAAAGAGGTGTGAACTATACTGCAGGACTTCCCGTGATCAGGACTTCACCTGCGCATGGAACTGCTTTTGACATTGCCGGGGAAGGAAAGGCTTCTCCCGATTCATTTCGGGAAGCTTTATATATGGCGATCGATATTCATAAAAACAGGGCATTGTATAAAGAAATCAGCAGAAATCCGCTGAAGAAGTTTGAGATCAATCCAAATCAGGTTGATGAGAGCGTTGACTTTGTTGATGATGAACCTGCCATTTAAGCAAAAAATACATGTTCGAATACATTCACGGACCTTTAACAGAGCTTTCACCGGCGAATGCAGTGATTGAAGCCGGATCGGTAGGGTATTTCATTCATATCTCCTTAAATACCTATTCAAAGATCAGCGGGAAAGAAAAGGTGAAGTTGTTCCTGCATCAGGTAGTACGTGAAGACGCCCATTTGCTTTACGGTTTTGCAGACAAAACGGAGCGTGAGCTTTTTCGCTTCCTGATCTCGGTAAGCGGTATTGGTTCCAATACGGCGGTGATGATGCTTTCGTCGCTGTTGCCTGATGAGATCCGCAAAGCGATCCTGGAAGAAAATGTTAGTCTTTTGAAGAGTATTAAGGGAATTGGCGCGAAAACGGCCCAGCGTATCATCATCGACTTAAAAGATAAGATCGGCAAGTCGCCTGCCAGTGACCGGATCCTGATGACTACCACTGATAATACGACTCGTGAAGAAGCTTTATCGGCATTGATTATGCTGGGGTTTCAAAAGAAAAGTGTGGAAGCTGAGCTGGATAAGATCATCAAGTCCAATCCTGGTCTGCCGGTTGAGAAGATGATCAAAATGGCGCTGAAAGGATTGTAGGGTGAGACTTACTTCTTTTTATTCCGCGGTGATCAGGACGGAGCCGCGAAGTTTAGACCGGATAAGACAATCTCAACGGGTGTATCATTCGGCTTTTTGGAATGGAACTTCATTAAATGTATTTTTGCGGAAAAATAAGCCGTGATGGAGAGGAAAGATATAGAGATTATGGCTCCGGTAGGATCGTACGAATCGTTGGCTGCCGCTATACAGGCCGGCGCGGGGTCGGTTTATTTTGGAGTTGAGCAACTCAACATGCGGGCCCGTTCGTCCAATAACTTCACACTGGACGATCTGCGCGAAATTACCGACAGGGCCCATCGGCATGGCGTTAAGACTTATCTTACCGTGAATACGATTATCTTCGACAATGAGCTGGATAAATTGCACAGGGTGATTGACGCTGCAAAGAAGGCGGGCGTTTCGGCTGTCATCGCAAGCGATCTGTCAGCAATTATGTATGCCCGTTCGGTTGGAGCGGAGGTTCATATGTCGACGCAGGTGAACATTACCAATATTGAAGCTGTCCGGTTTTATTCGGGTTTTGCAGATGTCATGGTGCTGGCCCGCGAAATGAACCTGGGGAGAGTAGGAGAAATCAGTCGTCAGATCCGCGAGCAAGATGTCAGGGGCCCCGGAGGAGAATTGGTTCGGTTGGAAATGTTTGTTCACGGAGCGCTGTGCATGGCGGTATCGGGTAAATGCTACCTGAGCCTGCACGAAATGAATGCTTCGGCAAACCGCGGAAACTGCATGCAAACCTGCCGCCGCTCCTACACGGTGACCGATAATGAGACCGGGGCGGAACTGGAAATAGACAATGAATATATCATGTCTCCCAAAGATTTGAAAACCATCCATTTTTTAAACAAAATACTGGATTCGGGAGTAACGGTCTTAAAAATCGAAGGAAGGGCAAGAGGGCCGGAATACGTAAACACGGTTGTGAAGTGTTATCGTGAAGCGGTTGATGCCTATTTTGAAGGTACGATAACCAATGAAAAGATAGCTGGCTGGGATCGGCGATTGAGCTCGGTTTTTAATCGTGGTTTTTGGGATGGGTATTACCTGGGCCAACGGTTGGGGGAATGGAGCGGAAATTACGGATCGCTGGCTACTGAGCGCAAGGTTTACCTGGGACGGGGAATGAATTACTTCCCCAATATCGGCGTGGCCGAATTTAAGATGGAAACCGGAAGCCTCCGGGTTGGCGATAAAATACTGGTAACAGGCCCCACAACAGGAGTGGTAGAGACTGAAGTAAAGGAGATCCGCGTCGATCTGAAGTCTGTTCCCGAAACGAAAAAAGGAGAGTACTTTTCTGTTCAAATCTCACAAAAGATCCGGCGATCGGATAAGCTGTATAAGTTAGTAAATAGTCGCGAGTCACGAGATAAGAGCTAATGGCTAACAGCTTTTTATTATTTTTGCATAAAACCTGTGACATGCGTAAGATCATTCTCCCACTTATAGCCATTCTTATTCTTATTGCCGGACTCGGCTTGGGCTGGTTTTTTATGCAGCGGCAGACGAAGAGTTATTCTGAGAATTTTGCATTTAAAGCGATTCCGGTTCGAACTCCTCTGGTTATCGAAATTACTGACGTTCAATTGCTTCTTCAGAAACTCGAAACAGAAAGTCCCCTGATCACAGCAATGAAGGAGATCCCTGAACTGGAATCGTTCAGGACCGAGGTCAATGAGTTCAGAGCGTTGGTTTCGGAAAGCGGGGAATTGAAAACGATGCTCGCGGGCAAGCCTGCACTGGTGGCCTTTAATCCCGAAGGGAAAGATAATATTGGCTGTTTGTTTGCTTTAAGTCTGGAAAATCGGGCGGAAAAGTCGGAGATGATTCATTTTATTGAAAATTATTCCGGGCAGCAAGGCGGGAGCCTGGCCAGGCGTACCTATGACGATGTTGAAATATACCGGTTACGTAAGGGAGATACCGAGTTTAATTTTGCCGAAAACGGCGGTATTTTCATCCTCAGCCGCCATGCGATTTTTGTTGAAGAAGCTATACGCCAAATGGCGGCAGGAAATCTTCTGGATCAGGAACAATTCAAAAATCTTTACAACACCAAAGGGAGCGATTCTGATTTTAATATTTTTATTAATCACGAGAAGATCAATGTCATTTTAGCAAAGGCTACTTCTCCGGCATTCAGGCAGGCGCTCCAGCTTTTCGCTAATTTTGCCGACCGCACCGAACTGGATGTTAACCTGAAGCAATCGGAAGTTTTGCTGGGAGGCTTTAGTTTCTCGGAGCAAAACGCGCATAATTATCTCAATATTTTCAGAAACCAGGAAGCTGAACGATTTAATCTGGGACAACTGATGCCTTCAGGGATCAGTGGTTTCCTGGCTTTAAATCTTTCTGATTTTGAGAAGTACCAATTTGATTACAACGAATTTCTGAAAGGCCGGCAGGGACATTTCTACCGAAGGGAAGCCAGTTTGAAAGCGCTTGAACAGTACAGCGGCAAACCCTTTATCCCGCTGTTCCAGCAGGTAGCCGGGAAGGATTTCGCGGTTGTTTTTGGGCAGGTCACTCAAAACGAACCTGCTTCAAACCGCTTTTTTATCGCCGGAGTAAAAGGGCAGTCACTGGCAAAGGACTTGTTGCTGCCTATGATCGAAAAATACGCGACGACCAATCAAAAGAGCCTGAAGAATATGCAGTCGACCTATCAGATCAGGAATGATAAGGGCTTTACCATTTATGAATTTCCTTTCTCGAATTTACCGGGATTACTGATGGGCGAATCATTCGCGGCCGTTGAAGCCAATTATCTGTGTTTCTACGATAATTACCTGGTTTTTTCGGATAATATAACGGCACTGAAGAACTTTTTGCATGATCTGATGTTATCGGATACGCTCGAAAAAGATGTGCGTTTTCAGCAATTCAGTCAGCAAATGGCATCAAAATCTACTTTTTATTTTTATTTGAATTTTTCAAGAGCATTTTACCTGAAGAACCATTACCTGAATGAAACGGTATCGAATGCCATTCAAAACAATGAAGAAAGCTTGCGTAAATTTTATGGTTTAGGGTGGCAGTTTTCAGTTTCATCGGGTGAATTTTTGAATAACCTTTACGTGAAATACGATCCGGTGTTGAAAGAAGAACCGCAGGCCATCTGGCAAACTAAGCTGGATTCGACGATCTCAATCAAGCCTCAGCTGATGGTAAGTCACAAGGACCAGCAGAACCTGGAGGTGATTGTTCAGGACAACAGGAACAATCTGTATCTGATCAATAAGGAGGGTGCAACGTTATGGAAAGTCCGGCTTCCCGGTAAAATCATCAGTCCGGTTTATCAGATCGATTATTACAGGAATGGCAAATTGCAGTACTTTTTTAATACGCGCGACCAGTTGCACTTGATTGACCGGAATGGGATGAATGTAGCTCGTTTTCCCATCAAACTGAAAACACCGGCGTCTAATGGTGTGGCTGTTGCAGACTACGCCGGCAACCTTGATTACCGGTATTTCGTGGCTTCGGACGATCGTAAGATCTATGCCTTTGACCGGGACGGGAAGATCGTTACCGGCTGGAAATTTGAAGGAACCGATGGTATTGTCACAAATCCCCTTCAGTATCATAAGCTGGGAACACAGGATTTTCTGATTTTCGCCGACCGGTATAGAACTTACATTTTGGATCGTCAGGGGAATACCAGGGTTAACGTGACCGATCATTTTGAACATTCGGGAAATGATCTCTATCTGACCGATAAAGGCGCTTTGGCTACGACCGATACCGGAGGGAAAATTCATTTGCAGTATTTTGACGGTAAGGCCGAATCCATTGATGCAGGAAGCTTTGGGGAGAGACATTATTTCAGGGCAGAAGATCTTAACGGCGATAAAAAGACCGACTACATTGTGGCCGATGGCAATAAGCTTTCTGCTTATACTGATCAGGGAAAGAAGATATTTGAGCGCAAATTTGAATCTCCGGTTACAGAGGTACCAGCCGTCTATACCTTTGGTGGGTCGGGCAAAAAGATTGGAGTGGTTTGTGCCGGGGAAAACAGGATCTATCTTGTTGATGGCAAAGGACAGCTTTATGCGGGGTTTCCGTTGCGGGGCAATACTCTTTTTACAATTGGCTATCTTACTTTGGGGAATCCCTGTTTTAACCTTCTTGTGGGTAATGAAGATAACAGTTTCTTCAATTATAAGGTCGAGTAATAAATTTGTCGTTTATTTGGCTCCGCGTCTGAGCTTCCCGTTGGGAGTGCGGGGCAGCTTCGGGATAAAGAGGATTTTACGGGGTTGTTCGTAAGAATCCAGATGTTGCCGGCAAATTTCCCTGACGCCCGGGATTAGCTGTGGATCATCTGCTCCTTCCACAAGCAGGACAATCTGTTCTCCTAATTTGTCATCGGGCTGTGAACTGATCATGAAAGGCTGCATGATTACTTTCTCGAGTTTTTGCTCCAATTGTTCGGGTGAAAACTTCATTCCTCCCGAAATGATCATATGATCGGCGCGTCCGAGAATCCTAAAGGTCTTTTCATCAATGATTTCAGCCAGATCGGTCGTTTGCAGGTATGGATCGTCAGGTCCGGGTTCTGCGCTTACCCCGGGGTTTTTATGACCGGCGTATAATCGATGCTGATCGTTTTCATTTTCCTGCATGGCAGCTTTGTCAAGGCCGGGAACATGAATTTGCAGGCAACCTTCAGGCGACAAGCTTACTTTAATTCCCTCCATACAGTGATAATAGTCGTCGGCTCCTTCTCCGTTTATTTTCCGGATAGCGATATGCGTGGCGGTTTCGGTCGTCGCATAGCTGGAAAAGCATGCGGTGGAGACCGGGCGTAGCCTTTCCTGAAGGGACGGTGGTATTGGTCCGCCACCGATCAGGAGTTGTTGAATATGTTGCAGTCTTGCCGGGCCGTTTTCATTGTCGAGTATCTTGCTGACCTGATTGGGAACCATCGCGGCAAACCGAAATGACTCTTGATCCAGTAAATGAAAGTCAGTAGAAGGATCTGCCGCATGCAGATCGAGTTTCCCCAGCAGGGAACGGACAATCATCAGTTTGCCTGCGATGTACCTTGAAGGCAGACAATGCAGTACCCGGTCGTTGTTTTTCAATCTGAAATAGAGGAGCGTACGCCGGGCGCTTGCTGCCACGAATTCTTTGGTTAGCCGGACAGGTTTGGGTTTACCGGTGCTTCCCGATGTATGCGCAACGATCGAATCGCCCGGCGCATACCATTCTTCGAGAAAATCCAGCCATTCCTTTTCCCATCCTGTCGTCGCGGAAGCACGTTCAAGAAGGGTTTCCACCGGGATACTCCGGCCATAAAAGATCATATGGGAAGGAAAGAGGTTCAATAGTCGTAAGTGATTAGCTGTTCGTTGTAAGGAAATTTCTTGTTACCCTTTTGCCATGTCGCCCTGAAACCCTTTTGCCGGATTGTACCAGAGTTGTTCTCCCCGCATCCCGAGCGGAGAATCAATGTTGTTGGTATATAACTCTCCGGTACCCAATCCCTGATGCATTTTTATATGCTTTAAAAAAGTCCACTGAGCAATCGCATTCAGGCCAATATTTGATTCCAGGTACGAAGTGATCCACCAGCCGATCGATCGTTGTTCTGCCAGTTCAATCCATTCGTCACAGCCTGAAAACCCTCCGTGAAGGCTGGGTTTCAAGACCAGATACTGCGGACGGATCGTCTCGAGCAGTTCCTCTTTTCGCTCACGGCTGTTGATCCCGATCAATTCTTCGTCGAGCGCGACGGGTATCGGGCTTTCATTACATAAGCGGGCCATTTGCTCAGGATTACCGGCGGAAATGGGTTGTTCTATAGAATGGATCTCGTAGTCAGCCAGCTTGTCCAGCTTGCCCGATGCTTCCCCGGGAGTAAAGGCCCCATTGGCATCTACACGCAAAGTAAGTGCATAAGAGCAGCCTAATGCCCTGATCATTTCCAGTAATCTCAGTTCTTCTTCAAACCGGAGAGATCCTATTTTTAATTTGATACACCGGAAACCTGCATCGAGTTTTTGGCGGATCTGCTCTTCCTGTTCTTCCCGGTTACTCATCCAGATCAGCCCGTTAACGGGAATACC
>JBDKTZ010000319.1:0-23334 GCA_039679975.1 Prolixibacteraceae bacterium | reverse complement strand
AGAAAAATTATTCATTTTCATCAATTATTCGTTAATTTCAATGTTTATTTTTAATCTTCCGTTACCGAATAGTAAAGTTTAACAAGATGACCGATTATTCCAGAATTGATTCTGAGTCCGGAGTACCGAAATACAGGCAAGTGGAAGAAATGATCATTTCTGATATTGAATCGGGAATTTTCAAACAGGGCCAGCGCATTCCTTCGATCAATGAAACAAGCGAAGAACTGTTGCTTTCGCGCGATACTGTCGAAAAAGCCTATGTACAACTCAAAAAGAAGGGGATCCTGGCATCAGTAAGAGGAAAAGGTTACTATATTAATCAATGCAGCGTAGGAAAAAAACTCAGGATCAGTCTGATCTTTAATAAACTCAGTAACTATAAACGGAGTCTTTATAATTCATTTGTTCAAACGCTGGGGAAAAAAGCGGGAGTAGATGTCTTTATCTATAATTATGACATTACGGAATTTGAAAATATCATTGAGAACAATCTCTTGAATTATGACTATTTTGTTATCCTTCCCCATTTTAAAAATGAAAATGCAGATGTGTCAGGAGTCATCAAAAGGATTCCAAAAGAAAAGGTACTAATCGTTGACAGAAACCTGGATGAACTGAAAGATTATCCTGTCGTGTATCAGGAGTATGACCGTGACATCCGTGAAGCGCTTTCTGAAGCGATAGAGTTGCTGAAGAAGTACAACCGCCTTAACCTGATATTTCCAAAAACTGAATATTATCCTCCTTATATTCAAAAAGGATTTATCATCTTTTGCCAGATCAACCGGTTTAAGTACCGGATCCTGGAATCGCCCGATGAAGATCAAATAGTCACACAGGAAGCCTATATTGCAATTTCAGATAATGATCTGTACGAGTTGATCAAGACAATCAGGAAAAGAGGTTGGACACCAGGAAAAGACATCGGGATTATCTCGTATAACGAAAGTCCGGTAAAAGAGATTCTTTGCGATGGTATCTCTACGATTTCAACCAACCATGACGAAATCGGAAAGATAGCAGCAGGAATGATCTTAAAAAAGGAGTTTACCAGGATCAAATGTCCTTTTCAATTCATTCAGAGAAATTCTTTATAACACCGGTATTAACTTTTACAGCAATCTTATTAAACAAACCCACAAGCCAATTTAAACTTTTTTAAAGAAAAGCTGTTTGTCTTTCGGGAATGATCGATCAGGAGATTCAAAAGATCTTTTTATGCAAAAAAAAGAGAGAAGCAAATACATACCACCTGAGGCGGATATAAATATTTTAATCGCAGAGGATGAAGAGTATAACTTCCTTTTCATCTCGGAAATCCTGAGTGAATATAACGTGAATATATCCAGGGCATACAACGGAAAGATGGCAGTCGATATTTGCGCTTCGAACACAAAAATTAACCTCGTTCTCATGGATGTAAGAATGCCGGTCATGGATGGATATGAAGCGACAAAAAAAATAAAAGAATTCAGACCTGATCTTCCAATCATTGTCCAAACGGCATTTGCTATGGAGCAGGACAGGACAAAGGCGCTAAAAGAAGGATGTGATGACTATATCAGCAAACCCGTCAATAACGAACTGTTAATGGACCTGATCATTAAATATGCGCCTGCTGATTTTGCATTAAAACGAGTCCCAAAATAGGAAAGCTTACCCTGAATTATTGGTGTTGATAATCTCCTTCTTCGAAGTCAGATCCGGCTTCGAAACAGAGATAAGAAAACGATAACCTTCCTGAGTATGATTATTATTTTGTAACTTCATAGCAAAATCTATTGGATCGAAAACTGTATGAGTTTTTTCCAATCATACCTAATGCATTATGGAAACACAATTACATTGGTATAAAAAGTGGTATGAAAGTCAATATCAGTTATTTTCGGATGAGCAGGAAATCGGTGAAATCAGCCCGGTCGCTTTTAGCAGCAAAACAATTGCATGCATGAACGGCCGGAAGTATATTTTTAAGCCCAAAGGTTTCCTGTTAAAAGAAATTGACATTCTTGATGCGAATTCGATGGAACAGGTTGGAAAAATTTATTTTATTGGGGTGGGCATCAAGGGAGTTATTATTCTGGATGCAAAGGAGACTTACCAACTCAGATGCGATAATCTGTTTACTGCACGCTGGACAATTTCTCATAACCGGCAGGAAATGATCACTTATACCGGTAATCATATGCGGGGAAAAATAAAAACCAATTTTTCCAATCAGGTATTACTCCTGGCAGGCTTATATGCCGGCATTTTCCAATGGAGAAAGTTGGCTTTTTTGCTGATCATCTTTGTCCCGCTGATCGTGATACTCCTTCGGACGGTATAAAAACAAAGAGCATGGAAAAACGCCATGCTCTTTGTTTTTATTATGCGGTTTATATCACTATTTCGGAAGTTGAACTCCGCGATCTTTCGCTATTTTTTCCAATCTTTTCTGAAAGTTCGATTTCTGAACCGGTTTCTTTTTATTCGCATGCAGCTGTGCCCTGATTTTATCTTCGTCAATCAGTTTCTGGAACAGGAACATCTGTCCAATAGTGATCAAATTGGCCAGGAAATAATAATAACTCAGGCCTGCGGGATAACTGTTCAGGATAAACAGGAACATCACCGGCATCAGGTACATCATTGTCTTCATACCCGGCATGGTCTGTGTACTGCTTGTCGCCTGCGAATTCATCATAGTTGAGAGAATTGTTGTTACTGTCATTAATAAACAGAACAAGCTAACGTGATCACCGTACATGGGTATCGTAAAGGGCAAATTCAGTATCGAATCATACGATGAAAGATCGTTGGCCCACAGAAAACTCTCCTGTCTTAATTCGATAGATGCCGGGAAAAAGAAGAACATGGCAAACAAAATAGGCATCTGTAATAACATTGGAAGGCATCCCCCCATCGGATTCACCCCGGCTTTCTTGTACAGAGCCATCACCGCCTGTTGCTTTTCCATCGGCTTATCTTTGCCGAACTTTTCGTTAAGCTCATCCATTTCAGGCTTTAATGCCTTCATCTTTGCCTGTGATAAATACGACTTATACGTAAAGGGAAGCAGAATAATCTTGATAAAAATAGTCAGCAACAAAATAATGATCCCGAAATTACCGATCTGGTTTCGCAGCAGATTGAAAACCGGTATGACCAGGTACCGGTTTACCGGTCGCAGGATCGAATACCCCAGGTTAATTAACCGGTCCAGCGAAATATCATATTGTTTGAGCGTCTGGTAATGGTTAGGGCCAAAATAGAAACTCATTCCATAGGTTTGATTCTCTTTATTCTCGTATGGAAGAGCGATGTCAGCGAAGAAGTCTCCAACATATTTATTACTTTCGTTATGATAATCGTACTTAATGTCGGCAGTAGGGAAAGCATCATCGGCAATAATCGTTGAATTGAAGAACAGATGCTTGAAACTGATCCATTTTATCCTGGTGGTGAGCGTCTCACCGCTCGATTTGGCGGGGCTTAATTTCTCAACGTCATCTTCAAAGTATTTATAATTAACTGAGGTGTAGTTATCTTCACCATACTTGGACTTCTTCTCCAGCCGCGGACCAGCTTGCGACCAGTTGAAATTCAGATAATTTGAATTACCCGCGATCAGTTCACCCATACCAACTAAATTGACGTCAAAGTCTACGATATAGGAATTATGCTTCAGGGAATAGCTGAATTCAAGGTAAGAATCCTGATCGGCAGTCAGTCGCATTTTTAATGACTGCGTTTCACCTCTCTGTTCCTGATTATATTTTTCATTTCCTTCTTTTCCTTTTTTTACTTCCGGTCCGCCGGCAATAAGCTTTGTTTCCTGTGTGGAAGAGGTGAAATAAAGGTCGTCGGTCCTTATGCTCCTGTTCTGTGCAAAAAAGTTCAGCCCAAAAGAATTATCAGGTCCGTTGAATAAAATCAGGGGGAGTGAATCGTATGTCTGATAGTTCTTTAACTCAACAGAACGAATTTTACCTCCTTTGGTGGATACCTGAATTTTCATCAGGTTATTTTCAAGCGTGATGAGTTTGTCCTCTCCTGTTGCAGCCTGACCAAAAGCGCCAAATCGATCCATGATACCCTTCATTCTGACCGAATCGCTGCTACCTGCAGCAAGCGTATCCTGTTCCTGAACGGGCAGCTTAAGTTTGGACCTCGCTTCTGCTTCCTGCTGAACCTTCGCTTCAATCTGGGCAATTGAATCCTGTCGGTGTTTGATTGCTTCGATTTCTTCTTTCGATGGTTTATTCAGATAACTGAAACCAATGAGAACGGCAAAGATCATTACTATCCCGATAATCGTATTTCTATCCATAAACAAACTTAATTTTCAAAAATTATTGCATCGATGCTTTTACAAAAGCGACAAATAAAGGATGCGGACTTAAAACGGTGCTACTGTATTCCGGATGATATTGAACGCCAACAAACCATTTGTGATCCGGAATTTCAATGACTTCGACAAGATTGGTGTCGGGATTGATCCCTACAGGTTTCATTCCTGCTTTTTTGAAGTCATCAAGAAAATGGTTGTTAAACTCGTAACGGTGACGGTGACGTTCATGAATTTCGGGTAACCCGTAGGCCTTGGATAAATTTGATGATTTGTCTGTAATCCGGCAAAGGTAAGCGCCTAACCTCATGGTACCTCCTTTTTCTGTGATTCCCTTCTGCTCTTCCATCAGATCGATCACAGGATAATCCGTTTTTTCATTCATCTCGGTCGAATCGGCTCCTTCCAGACCAAGGACATTTCTGGCAAATTCGATGACCGCCATTTGCAGTCCAAGACAAATGCCCAGGAACGGTATATTTTTTTCACGGGCGTACCTCACAGCCACAATTTTTCCCTCTATACCACGATGCCCGAAACCGGGTGCCACAATAATCCCCGAAAGACCTGACAGCATGGTATCTGCATTTTCGGCATCTACCTTCTCTGAATGGATCAGCCGCAAGTTAACCCTTACCCGGTTCTCTGCTCCTGCATGGATCAATGCTTCTGTGATCGACTTGTAGGCATCGGGCAGTTCCACATACTTGCCTACCAGTCCAATGCAGACTTCACGCTCCGGATTTTTGTGCTTATATAAAAACTCATTCCAGTCAACCAGTTTGGGTTCGTCGCGCAACGAGAGCTTTAGTTTTTTAAGTACCGTTACATCCAGTTTTTGTTCAAGCATTTTGATCGGGACTTCATAAATCGTTGGAACATCAACCGATTGTACGACTGCATTGATCTCTACATTACAAAACAACGCCACTTTTTTCCGGAGATTGATATCCAGGTCATGCTCTGTACGTAAAACCAAAACATCCGGCTGAACCCCGTTTTCCAACAACATTTTTACCGAATGCTGGGTGGGCTTGGTCTTTAATTCACCCGATGCAGCCAGATAAGGCACCAGTGTGAGGTGAACCACAAGAACATTATGCCCCAGTTCCCATTTTAGCTGACGCACAGCTTCAATGTAAGGCAATGATTCAATATCGCCCACCGTTCCTCCAATTTCTGTAACAACAATATCGTAATTGCGTTTGGTTCCCAGGAACTTGATTTTTCGTTTAATTTCATCCGTAATGTGAGGAATGATCTGCACCGTTTTTCCAAGATAATCACCGCGTCGTTCTTTGTTGATCACCGACTGGTAGATCCGCCCTGTGGTCACGTTATTAGCCTGTGAGGTATGCACATTCAGGAAACGCTCGTAATGCCCCAGGTCCAGATCAGTCTCGGCGCCGTCTTCGGTTACAAAACATTCACCGTGTTCATAGGGGTTGAGTGTTCCGGGATCAACGTTAATGTACGGATCCAACTTTTGAATAGTCACGGAATATCCTCTGGCCTGCAATAACTTAGCCAGCGATGCAGCCAGTATTCCTTTACCTAGTGAAGAGGTTACACCTCCGGTCACAAAAATATATTTGGTTGTTGACAAAACTAAAAAATTTAATATTTTTTAAAACGCCAAAGTTAAGCAATAAAAACTATTGCGCTTAAAAAAATTTAAACGATATCAGATGAACAAATAATTAAAAAACCCGCTTGTAAATCAGCGGGTCTGCCGGGAGGATCTAATCTTCATCCTCCATTTCATCAATTATACGTATCTTTTCTTTGAGAATTTCAATCTTCTCCTGTGTATTTTGAATTTTTCTGTTTACCTCATCGATCAGTGATTCCGCGTTTTTCGTGTTGGCAAAGAAACCGACATTGTTGTTTAGCAAAGCTAAATCATTCTCCATCTGTTTTAACCGGGTTATATATTTTTCTCTTTCGAAACGCATTTTATTTTGCCCCCTCCCGCTGACCGAAAAATTCGACATTTTACTCTTGAACTTCAAAAGATTCCGCTTTTGATCATCGATTTTCAGATGATCAAAATGGGCATTGACAGCGTCCCGGAATTCATTCTGTATGGCGTCTTTCTCTTTAAAGGGCACATGCCCGATATCAGCCCATCTTCGCTGAAACTCGCGCATCTGCGCCACATCAACGTCCTCATTGCGGGTGAGCTGATAATTTTTTACTTCCTCGATCAAGGCTCTCTTCAAATCCAGATTTTCGTCCTGCTCATGATCGACTACTGAAAAATGCTTTGATTTCTGATCAAAGAAATAATCGCAGGCTGCGCGGAAACGTCTCCAGATTGCATCCGATTGCTTTCTTGGTACCGGGCCTATTTCCTTCCACTCTTTCTGAATCCGGATAAAATCATCGGTCGTTTTTTTCCAGTCAATACTGTCTTTGATGGCTTCTGCCTGTAGACACAGATTCATTTTCATTTGCAGGTTATTCACCTGGAATTCTTTATTCTGTGCATAAAATTCACGCTTGGCATTGAAGAACCGGTCACATGCGGTACGGAAACGCTCATAGATTTTATTATTCTCTTTCCTTGGGGTAAATCCAATTGTTCTCCACACTTTTTGTAATTCAATCAACTTCTTTGACTGGTCATCCCAATCCTTATGTGTTTCCAGTTCCATCGAAATAATTTCTTCAGCCTTCTCGCAAAGAACCGTTTTTGTCTCCAGGTTCTTCTTTTGCTCGTTTTTACGTTCCTCAAAATATTCCTGCTGCTTCTTATTGATCTGGAAAGTAACTGCTTTAAATCTTTCCCATAATTCGTCTTTCTTATCCCGCGAAACCGGACCAATTTCTCTCCATTGTTCATGAAATTTTTGCAGGATATTAAAGGCCTTGATGATGGAAGGCTCCAGCAAGAGTTCCTCTGCTTTGATGCAAAGATTAATCTTGATCTCCATATTTTTCTTTAGATCAAGATCACGCAACTCTTTATTTATCTTAATATAATCATAAAAATTCTCCACATGATGATGATAGGTTTCCCAAAGGTCCTTGAGCTTTGACTGAGGTACAGGCCCCGTATCACGCCACTTTTGCTGCAGCTCCCTGAATTCCTGAAATGTTCTGTTAATCGACTCCTTCCTGTTCACCAACGATTTGATCTCTTCGATGATATCATATTTAATCTGAAGATTCCGCTCCTTCTCCTCTTCCATCAGCTTGACCTGATCGTTCTTTACCTGCCTGTAATCTTTCAGCAAATTTTTCAAATCTGCTTCATAAAAAAGATTTCCGGGGACAAATTCCGATTCTTCACCGCCTTCATCAAGGAATTTCTTTTTCTCCTCCTCGATATTTTCCCGGTGTTTCTTATAAAAATTAATTTTTATTCGCTCTATCTCGTCTTTTACATCTTCTTCTTTCGATTCTGTGATCAATTCACGAAGCGCATTGATCAACTCAACCTCTGAATAAACGGAATAATCGATCTTTCCTTCAGCGACCACAGCATTAGCCGACTCTTCGTCCAATTCATCTTCTGCATCCAAACCGACAGACTGATCTTCCTGACCAGCGTCGTTCCCATCTGCAAAAAGCACATCAGGTTCCGCCTGTTCCGGTTCTGTTCTTTTATCAGAATCGTTCGATTCAGGCTCTTCATCAGCAGTGGACTCAGCTATAAGCTCATTCGCAATCTGAGTATCCGCTGTATTTGAAGGAATTTCTCCCGTTTCAGATCCCGGTTCCTGAATCTTATCGATTTCGACGTCAGCATTCTGGTTTTCCGGATGCATAGGTGCAACTTCATAATTCTCAGAAGTTACGTTTAACTCATCTCCTGAGTTTTTCAGATCTTTAGGTTCCATGTGTTCATTTTTTTATAATCACAGTTAGTTTTCAGAGATTTACATCTGATACTACACTACGAAAATATAATTTTCAATACGAATACTCAAAGAAAACAAAAATTAATTCAACAATCGATGTGTTTATTGTTTATTTTTTTTATTCACACGCAATTCATCATAAAAAATGACACCTTCTTAAAACAGGAAATCTGACAACACGGTACCGATCACTTTGCATTAAAGGCTCGTTCTCTTCCGGCTTATCTCTTAAACTGAAAAAGGCCACTTTACTAAAAAAGCAGCCTTCGTCCCGCAAACCGGTTTCAATCATCAACCAATCTCTACTTCACGCCGTTGCGGAACAGATTCCTCCCTCTTCGAAACGGTTATTCTTAAAATTCCATTTTTAAATACAGCATTGATTTTTTCATTGTCCAAACTTTCCGAAAGCCTGAATCTCTTCTCAAAATTCCCTTTCTTAAATTCAACATACACGTGTTTCGGCTCATTTTCTTCTTTCTTTTCAGCTTCTCCCCTTACAATCAACAAATTTTTATCGACAGCTATTTTCAACTGATCTTTTTCATAACCAGGGACAGACATCTCTATCGCTACGACTTGTTCATTTTCATACAAATTCGTTGCCGGACGGTTGATCAATTCATTTTTCCCGTAACGGTCGAACTGAAACTCCGGGTTCAACAAATTAGTTACCAAACGATCAACATGATTCATTTGGTATGCCGGGTAATTCACTTTCATACAGTTCATGTGTAATTCCTCCTGTTATTTTAATTTATTTTGATTCCTGCTATTCAATTCCTGTTCCATCCCGTTTTTTCAAATGGGATAATGACAATATGTCTGCATTATTTTTAAATAAATGCCGTTATGTCATTCATTTCATTGACTTGTTTCGCATGCCCTGGCGATACAAAAAATACTACTTTTGCAAAAAAAAATGCGTATTGATATTTTAACGGTATTGCCTGAATTGCTCGAAAGCCCATTCAATCATTCTATCATAAAAAGAGCGAAAGCAAAGGGATATGCAGAAATATATATCCATAACATCCGGGAATTTTCTACAGACAAGCATAAACGCACGGATGATTATGCATTTAGCGGAGGAGCCGGAATGGTCATGACGATTCAGCCCATTGAAGCGGCTATAGAATGCTTAAAAGCGGAACGCCATTATGACGAAATCATCTATACCAGTCCCGACGGAGAGATCTTCAATCAAAGAATAGCCAATCAACTCTCACTGAAAGAAAATGTAATCATTCTTTGCGGCCATTACAAAGGGGTTGATCAACGTGTACGTGATCATTTAATTACGCGCGAGATCTCGATTGGGGATTATGTAATGACCGGAGGGGAATTGGCAGCCGCGGTAATGACTGATTGCATTGTCCGCCTGATCCCCGGGGTTATTTCTGATGAGACTTCTGCCCTGACTGACTCATTTCAGGATAATTTATTGAGTCCTCCCGTCTATACCCGGCCGGCCGATTACAAAGGATGGAAGGTTCCCGACATCCTGATAAGCGGGAATGAGCGTCAAATCGATGAATGGAAAGAAAAGCAGGCCTATGAACGAACAAAACGGTTAAGACCGGACTTGCTTGATCAGGAGTAGTATGATCTCCGTTCTACCCCATGCTCTGTGCCCCATGCTCCATGCCATTCTGCCCTCTTCCGGTCTCCATCCTCCTTTCTCCGCTATGCTCTCAGGTGCTCCTCCTACAAATTGAGTTGTAGGGACACTGCCTGCAATGACTGATGTGAGCGGTTTGCTCATATAAATTGCCGGCGCTGAATATTTCTTCCAGCAGACTTTGAAGGCTTTTAACAAAATCTTCAGCCAGGTCCTGATAGGTAACAACCCGGTCATTTTGCCTGATACCGGGACAAAATTCATCATTAAAAAAGTCGTCGATTTTATAGATCGCAGGTTGCAGGGGAATATTACCTTGATGGCGTGCGTAAATTTCAGAATAGACTAATGTTTGAAATATTTCTTTTGGTCGTTTGTCTTTTTCACGATCATAAAATTCAGAGAATTCTTTAAATTTCAGTGCGAGACTACGTCCTGTTTTATAATCAACGATCCTGATCCCTTCATTGGTACGGTCAATCCGGTCCACTATCCCTCCCAGTTTTATTGGCTGTTCTATGCCGTTCACTCTTATCCGGAATATGGCCTCATATCGTCCTTCCAGGTCGACAATGCTGAAGGGGGCAAATTGCATATCGTTTTGGAGCATCCTTTCCAGATAAGTCTGCAGGTTCTCTGCAATCAGAATATTTTTACCGGATATCCTGATTTCTTTCACGTTCTCATTCTTCAGGTATTCCCGTGCAAAAGCTGTGCGAACAGCTTTCCCGATCAGATTGGGATTGGAGGCCGTTGCTTCCAGATCGGCTTTTGTCACCTGCAATTTCCCTTTAAAACCAGAATAAATCAGTTCAGCAGCATGATGAAACAAATTCCCGAATAACCTCGGATCAATCTCTTCCAGTACCTCGTCTGCTTCCTTCAAATCAGCCAGGTGCTTGAAATAGAACTTCAGACGGCAATCAAGATAGGTATTGAGAGCGCTTGGACTTAAAGGTTTTTCTGCATAGCAATTCAGTAACTGCTGTTGATGGGATTGATTTCCATGAATCGTAATCGGGCTTGAGCCAAAAGGCTTGAAATCAAAATCAAAATGATAGAATTCCGGCGTCAGCACAGAATCGTATTGTAATTGAAAAATATACCGGCTCATTTCCCCGGTATTCAATCCGTCGGTCGAAGAATCATAAACCAACACCACCTCTTCCGCGCGATGGATCAGCCTGTAAAAATAATAGGCATACATAGCATCGTGTTCCTCGTATGCCGGAAGTCCGAATGCTCTTCTTAAATTGTAAGGAACAAATGAATGAATAACTGATGTTTTAGGTAATTTGCCTTCATTGACAGAAAAGAGGATCAGGTGTTTGAAATCAAGTGTACGGGTTTCAAGTACCCCCATCACCTGCAGGCCGGAAAGAGGTTCGCCTTCAAATGGAATGGTCACCCGTTGCAAATGCCTGATAAAAATCCTGTAAAAAAGAGATAATGTCACCTGCCCGGTCTGATAATTGCTCAAGGTGTCAATCAGTCGCTGTAAGGCAAGAAAAACCTGAAACAAATATTCGGCATCCAGTGTGATTGGTTGTTCATCGGCCGGGTGTAAGCGAAGCGCCAGCTTTTTAATGACCGATAAAAACCAGTGTGCTGAATCCAGCCAATTATCCTGTTTCTGAAAAATCAGTTCAAGCAGATCATCGCCCTTCAATTCAGAGGCATTGACATAGATCTTGTTCAGGCTCCGGATGTCCCTGACAATTTTCTGTGTACCCGGCCCCGTAATAAGCTGATGGTTTAAAATGGCCTGCACAGAGCGGTGATAGAACATATCTTCACCGTCAATTCTCCGGTAATCCTTATGCAGATCAATGAGTTGGCTGATCAGGCTGTAAACGGGGGTGTCCTGAAGGGGGTACCCCATGGTAACGTTGATACTCCGGGATCTGCATCCTGCCGCTGAAACTACCGGAATAAGAAGGGTCTCGTCGGCGAGAACCAATGCGGCCGTATCGAACGATCCTTTTGCCGCCTGGTCCGGAAAGAATTGCCTTTGATTGATCACCTGGGTCTGGGCAACCTGCCCGGGAACAGAAACAATCTTCAACCGTTTGGGATAATTCGGTTCAGGATCAGGGAAAAACCCTTCAGGCATTGGAAACCGCATCAGGTTTTTCCGGATAAATAATCCGGCCTCATAGGAGTCATCGTCTACAAAAATTTTATCATAATCCCAGAAAAAATCCGCTTTGTGTTTCGATTGCAGCCACCGGAATAATTGATCCTCACAGGCATTTAAGGCATTAAATCCAATGAACAGGTAATGATCCGACTGCAATGGCAGTTTATCGTCTTTGTTGATTAACTCGATGACGCTCCTGTAAACCATTCCGCTGTACCCCTCGGATTCAGAAAGCAATTCAGCCCGAAAATGCCTGTATACCAAAGAAAGCTTTTCCCAGATAGTCAAAAATTTTTCCCGGTTGACCGAGGCGCCTGCCCTGCTGAGATTCCCCCAAAACATTTCTGCAGCCTTGATTTGTTCCTCAGATAAGTAATCAAACTGTTTTTCTATCTCTTTTAAATCGGAAATATTTTTAAACAGATCGGTTGCCTCCAGCAGATATTTGTCGATATCATTAAAATCGTTCAACAGGATTTCGCCCCAAAAAAAGAAGTCATCAAGTTCTTCTGTATGACCGGTTTCTGCGGTGTAGATTTTATGAAGTCGCAGGATCAGACTAATCTGGTCCGAAATTTGTAAACCAGACAACCGGGAAATGAGTTCATTGATCGTTAACACGTCCGGTCCAAGTATAGGTTTACTGACTATTTCGTTGAGGTAAGCGTTAAAAAATACACCGGAACGCCGTCCGGGAAAAACGACGGCAACACGATTCATGTGATCACCGTATTGATGGTAAAGGAAAGTTGCAACCTGTTTTAAAAATGGCTTCATTCGGATGTTGAAGATAAAAATTTAAAATTAATACCAAAGGACGTAAAAACAAACCTCCCTGTCAAGCAGTTTATAACGATTATACAATTTAAAAAACTATACCATGAAACAAACACGTGTTATCAGTAACTACAATTGTTCAAATGCCGGAATTAAAAGGACGAAAGTTTCCGGCCATTTCATTTTAAAAGAAGCGATCGGGTTCCGGGGCGTTACACTTGCTCTGTTCCTGTCATTTCTCCTGTTCAATGGCGTTGTACAAGGCCAGCAAAAGTTCAATCCGCTGGAATCAACGCCTTATATTGAAGTTACAGGTGAAGGAGAAATGGAAATTATCCCTGATGAAATTTTTCTTCGTTTCACCCTGAAGGAACGCTATGACGGAAAAAACAAAACTGCTCTGGATGAACTCGAAAAGAAACTGCGGGAATTGCTGGTCAAAAATAAATTCAGCCTTGAGAACTTATCTTTAGCGAATGCTAACGCCGATTATATTACCATAAAAAGGCAGAAGAAAGATGTTCTGCAGTCAAAGGATTTTATTCTGCAAGTTTCAACAACTGCCGAATTAACCGGTTTATGGAATATTCTGGATGAGGTCGATGCTCAAAATGCCTTTGTGAGCCGTGTTGATCACAGCAAAATGGAAGAACTTGAAAAAGAAGTGAAAATTAAAGCCGTAAAAAACGCGAAGGAAAAAGCTGACTACCTGTTAAGCGCTGTCGGCGAAAAGAGCGGCAGTATCCTGTTTTTACAGGAGCGGGAAAATTTTTCACCCATGTATATGACGAAGAGTATGCAAAGAGCGGAAATGAGTGTCGCCGATGAACGAGCCGGCACTGCATCGCCTTCTGAACCCGAAATTTCCTTTCAAAAAATAAAATTAAATTACAAGGTATTTGCCCGGTTTGCCATTCAATAAAAAAAGCAGGGTTACATGGTGAGATACCATGTGCCCTGCCTTACAACTATTTTTTTCGCGCAGAAGCTACCTCGTCCGCAGTTACCGGATCCAAGGCATTGCCAAATGATGATCTGACATACGAAATGACTTCTGCCAATTCCTGATCGCTCAAATGACTATGCGGGGCCATGAAGTTGTTGAAAACTTCTCCATCGACCTCTATTTTACCCTGCATTCCGTTTAATACCACATGAATAATGGAGTCCTTATTCGCAATGTACGTATTGGGGGTCAACGGCGGATACATTCCCGGAACGCCTTTACCATTCGGTTGATGGCAGGTTGCACAATAAGCTTTGTATACACCTTCGCCCGGATGCTGTTTCCTGTCAACCGGCTTTGAAGATTTCTCCGCTTCGGAAAACGTCGATGTATCAACAGGAAGGGGCTTTTCTCTTTGATGACCTCCACACCCGGCCATTACTAATAAAGTACAAGACAGACTCAATGTAAAGGCGATTCCTTTTTGCATGGACTAAAATGATAAAGATGATTAAACGCTCTTTGGTTCATGAGTTTGAAACTTCGCTTCGTATGAACCGAGCCACTCAAGCCTCGGTTTCCACTGAACGGAATGTTTAGCAGGGCCGGCGTACAGCAGAATTTGTTTGGCACTCTCACGATTGGCGATACGTGATTTTCCAGATCGTCCCTTTCTCGTCATCACATACATAGAGAGAACCGTCGGGGCCTTGTGCCAATCCACAGGGACGGTGTTTTGCATCACTGGTGTTGGTGATCACGTCAACGCCCGCAAATCCATCCGCAAAAACTTCCCATTCACCGTTTGGGATTTTGCCGTTAAAGGGGACAAAAACCACGGTGTACCCTTTTTGTTCGCTTCGGTTCCAGGAACCATGAAAGGCGATAAAAGCGCCGTTTTTATATTTTTCAGGAAACATATCGCCTGTATAAAACAGCAGATCGTTGGGCCCGATATGACCAGGAAAAGCAAGTATCGGATCATCTTTTTTCTCACAGCGATCCACTCTTATTCCATCGCCGCCATACTCGGGTGCCAGAACTTTCTTTTGCTGAATCTGATCATAATAACAATAAGGCCAGCCAAAATCGGAACCCTCTTCTACCAGTAAAAACTCTTCGGCAGGCAGTTCATTGCTTTTTTCCTCGCTGTATAATTCGGGAAAGAACTGATTCAGCTGATCCCGTCCATGCTGAAGGGCATATAATTTTCCTTCCTTCCTGTTCCAGTGAATCGCAACAGCATTCCTGATTCCGGTGGCATAGCGAAATCCGTCCTTCATCTGATCCTGATTGAGCTTATCCGCACTGAATCTCCATATACCTCCAAATTTTTCAAGGATAGGACAAGGGTCCATTCCCGGCGATCCTTTGGTCCGGTCCTGCTCCATACAGGCATTCGAAGGCGCTCCCACGGTGACATATATATTCCCGGCCTCGTCAAAACTGAACGGTTTTGTCGAGTGCTGGTGAGTTTCTTCAAATCCCGCCGCAATCACTTCATAGGATGAATCGGGTACCAGCTCACCGGGTTTAAGCTTATAGCGTACAATAACCGTATCAGCGCCAAAATACAAATATCCGTTCCGCAATCCGATACCAGTTCCGTCAAAAGCCCCTGCGTATTTCACAATGTCTGCTTTCCCATCGTTTGTAGTATCTCTGAGACATACAATCCCGCCGCCATTTTTCGTCTGGCTTAGCGAAGCATAAATATCTCCGTTCCCGGAAACTTCCATATGCCGGGTATGACCAAGGTCTTCTGCTACGATAAGAGAAGAAAATCCTTCCGGTAAAATAAGGCCTCCGTCCTCAACGTCCGTATCTTCACTATTTTTTCGCTCATGACTAGTCCTGCAGCTTAGTATAAATGTGAAAACAAGAATGAGTAACAGTTTTAAATTCATACGTTTTTGCTTTTTGATTGTGTCATGCAACTTCATATTGCAGAGAATGATGATATTGTTCTTCGAAATCATGAAGCAACATGTTCGTTTCATCCTGGTGCTTTATTCAAACTAAAAACAGATCCGTTCCCTATTTGTTTCCGGAACGAAAAAATTTCTGTTTTATTTTTTATTTCATTGGAAGAAGACGCAATTTTTTATACGTTTATTGTTTCAAATAAACGGTGTATAATTTCCGTACTCTATTTCATCAATTTTTAAAGGAGCATCAACAGTATGGAACTCGCCAGTAAACATGGCCTTGGACGAAAGTCCCGGCTTATATGGCTCGTTTCGTAAAATTTAATTTTTGAAAAACAGTTGATCAGTATTCAGTGAAGAAGATATGTTAATTAAAAATTGGTCGAAAAATAAAAAACCGTTTTACCGGGTGACAGGAGCCTGCCTGTTGGGGCTATTGGGTTTGTTTTTTTTGCCGGCCATCTTTTCATCCGAACGCCTGAAAAATGAATTAGGCCGGTACGTGGATGACGTAACCAATCATGAATACCAGCTTACTGTCTCAAAGATTCATTTTAACCCTTTTGCCGACCGATTTTCCCTTGATTCACTCCGGCTGACCGGCAAATCCGCTAAAGGAAAGTTTCTTGTTCTGAATGCAAAAAAGATAACGATAAGCGGTATAACTACCGATCTGTTGTTCCCCGGCTCCGGTTTTACGATCAGCAAGATAAAAATTACCGACCTTCTGGCGGAGGTGTATCATGAGCCCGCCGTTAAACCGGAAAAATTCAGTAACGAGGAACTATTTTCGAAGCTGCAGGCAATCTTCAGCAAATCAGTTCAAAAAATTACTGTAAAAGATATTGAGATAAGGCATGTAAAAATCGCCCATTACAATGGAGAGGAAAATCCTCATCCTTTCCGTTTTATTCATGATTTTGACCTGACAATAATCGACTTTTCCATGGATTCCGGAATGATATCCCGGCAAAAAGAATTTTTCCGTGCTGACGAGGTCTTTTTTAAGATCCGCAATTTTAACAGGATGCTGAGCGATGGTATTCATCAGGTCCAGGTGGGTGAATTAACCTATTCCATGCAGGATAAAAAACTGAGAGGTGAAAATATCAGGCTTTTCCCGACTGACACGACCCGCCGTTCGGCAACTCTTTACCAGGTAGAAATTCCCGCGGTTGAAATGGAATGGAGCATTCCGTTTCAACTGACAAGTCATGACACGATCCGGGTCAAAACGCTGAATTTAAAGCAAAGTAAAATCAGGATAAAACCGTCGGTTCGGGCAAAAAATAATGTCAATCTGAGAAATCTGCGGGATTTTGATCTTTATGCGCTTTTCAGAAACGACTTTCGATTGCTTACCATCGATCGCCTTTCGATGGAAGATACTCAAATGCGTATCGATTCGAGAAATGAAAATGACAGTATATTTCAGGAGTTTAAAGGCATTCAAATCCATATGAACGGATTCAAACTGGACTCTTGCTCCTGGATGGATCGGACTAAAATTCTTTATTCAGATAATTTCAAGCTGTCTATAGGTCACTACCTGCTGAAGCTTAACGACCAGGTGCATCAATTTTCGGCTGACAAAATATTTGCATCCAGCAAGGATAGTCTCATTCAATCCTCTCAGATCAGATTGACTCCTGTGAATCAAACGATCAAACTTCCGGCCATAGTCAACCTGAGTTGCGACAGTATCCGGCTCTGGTCGGTCGACTTCAACCGGCTGTTTCACCGCCGGGAAATGTTGCTGAATGAGATTACCGCGTTTAAACCAACAGTTAATATTGATCAGTTTGGAAAGCCTGCAACGAAAAACAGGGATCATCAAAGTTTACTCTACTATTTTATAGGTAACTACATCAAAGGCATTTATTCAAATGTTGTCGCGATTAAAGACGGGCATCTGGCCATTCATAATTTGCAGGCCTCCTCCGATACCGGGATCATTGAAGCCGGCATTGATTTCAAACTGACCGGATTTTCGATCGACTCAATTACAGCACGCGGGAGCGGGAAGCTTTTTTATGCTGCAGAACTCGATCTGAGGTTCAGTAATTACAATATGAAACTTGCTGACGAAATTCACCGGTTACAAATTGGGAAGGTCAATGTTTCGAGTATCAGGAAGCTTGTGACAGTTGAAGGTCTGCATCTTTTCCCCGATCATCGCCTCAACATCCCCAAGGTTCTGGATCGCATGAAAAAAACTGAATTATACCGGCTGAAAATTCCGTCCCTCACCTTGTATAATACAGACATCAACCGCGCCTTCTTTAGCAAGAACTTGCAGATCAGCCATTTTTCCATCACGAAGCCTGATATCTATATTGAACTGTTTGGCGCTTTAAAAAAACAGGAGAAAGAATTTAATCTCAACGAATTTTATGAGTTGCTGAATAATTATCTTTCTCATATCGAGATCGAAGAATTCGATGTTCCCAATGGCCAGCTGCGGTTTGTCAATCATAGCCGTAAAGGTAAGACCATTGACCTGACCAATCAATTCAGCCTTCATCTGGATCACTTTATTCTGAACGACCGCGAACTGAACAAAGACAGGCTATTATTCTCGGACCAGTTTGAACTAACGTTAAAAGATCATTTATTTAAGCTTTCCGATCAAGTCCATCTTTTAAAAGCAAAAGAAATAAGCCTCTCGTCCAGGAATGCATCGGTATCCGTGTCTGATGCCTTGCTTTATCCGCTGGTCTCCAGCCCGGCTTACCGGGATCTTCCGTGGCACCTTTTGATCAGAATTCCCGGGATCAAACTGGAACAAGTCGATATGAACCAGATCTATTTTAATCATGTTCTCAAGGTTGGCAGTCTTTCAATCGACTCGCCTCTCATCGAGATTTTCAGGAACCTTGAACGATCAAAATTAAATTTTAAAGATCCGGCCATCCCGCTTCCTGAAGAGATGAAAGAACTAACGGTTGGTAAAGCGTCTCTGAAAAACGGCAAACTTAAAATCTACAAAAATAAAACCGATCAGCAAAAATTAATTGCCGGAGCAGACATTGATTTTCTGGTCAGCAACGGCTCGCTGAAAAGATCACCCGATACCCCTACAGCCAGGTTCTTCTCGGAAAATATCGAAACCACGCTGACAGGGTTATATTTTGATCCTGAAAAAATTCCTTATTCGATCGACGTTAAACAGGTTGACTTTTCTTCAAAGAAGCAGTTTTTGCAATTCACAGGCCTCAATATTCGCTCAACCAGTACTGGTCAGAAGAAGGTAATTGCAGGGATCAACATTCCCTCATTGCGATTCGATCAGCTTGATCCGGTCGATGCCTTTCAGAATAATCGCTTTCATGCAGGGCTTATTCATTCGGTCAAACCTGTATTTATATTAAACCAGACGGAAGAACAAACCTCTGAAAATCCTCTTCTCATTCATCTTCCTCCTGACATTTTACCACTCATGGATGAACTTTCAGCAGGAAAAGTGACCGTTGAAGATGCATCATTTATTTTTCAGCAAAAAAATAAAAAAAAGGAATATACCCATATATCGGTCATCCTTGATGAATTCCGGCTCGATAGCGTTCAATCTGAAAAGCCCTTAGGATCAAACAATCTGACCTTTTATAAAGACAACAATCAATTTACGGATAAAAACAAACATTATGATTTTCAAGTTGACCGGATCTCCTTCTCGGGGACCGGAAATACATTCTCCCTGAGTGGTATAAAAATCCTCCCCCGATATACCAGGGACGCCTATCAAAAGGTCATTAGCGGACAGACTGATCATTATGCGGGAAGTATTGACAAAATTGAGTTAACAGGCATTGATCCGGACCGTTGGTTTGAAAAACGTGAGCTGAAGGCAAAAGCAGCCCTGATCACCCATCCGCAAATTAATGTCTACAGGGATAAACGCACTCCTTTCAATGAAAAACAGTTTAAACCAATGCCGCAGGAATTGATCAGTCAAATTGACCTTCCGTTTCACTTCGATTCAGTCCGTATTACCAATGCGAACATCACCTATGCTGAACAACCGGAAAATCTGCCAGGAGCGGGAACAGTCAGCTTTTCCGGTTTGAACGCGCGATTATTTCCTTTTTCAAATATGAGCCCATGGAAAGATCAAACTGTGACCCTTGTTGCAAACAGCTTGTTTATGAATTCATCAAAATTGAATGTGCGGATGGATTTTAACATGGCTTCACCTGTACACCAGTTTAAGGTTAAAGGTTCCCTTTCTCCATTTCAATTGGCAGCGTTGAACCCGGTTACCGAATTCAGCGCCCAGATCCTGATCCGTTCAGGTGAATTAAACCGGTTTGACTTTCAATTCACAGCCGACTCATTGAAAGCTGTCGGAAAGCTATGGTTTGCCTACGATAACCTGAGGATATCGGTTCTGGAACAAAAAGATGGTGACACAAAAGAATCCAGATGGCTGAGCTTTCTGGCCAATAACCTGATGCTAAAGTCAAAAAATCCAAGAACGAGGACCCTCATGCCCGATGACATCTGTTTCGAACGCGATCCAAAACGATCGGTCATCAATTACTGGTGGAAAACAATTTTTAGCGGAGCAAAAAATACGTTTGGGATAAAAGAGGAAGAGTAGTTGGCAGTTACCCTGTCACCCCTTCAACCCTTTTCCGGTTTCCGGTCTCCGGTCTCCGGTTTCCTTTACTGATCTTCCGAATGCTATATGGAGTTTTATGTTGTGATTCGTAGTAGGTTCTCATTTGCATTTCAGCAAGGATCCCGATTGTAATAAACTGAACGCCGGTAAGGATGAGAATCAGCCCTAGTATCATGATAGGCTTTCCCCAAATATCCTGACCATACAGTTTGAGGATCAACAGATAAATATTAATAAACACACCCACCAGAAACGAAATAAAGCCAAGAAAACCGAAGAAATGCATTGGCCGCTGCATATACCTTCTAAAGAAGACCATCAGGATAAGGTCGCTGAATACACGGGAAGTACGGCGCAGGTTATATTTTGATTTTCCATATTTCCTGGCCCTGTGATTCACATCCACCTGCGTCAGTCTCACTGAACCTTCATAAGCAAGCAGTACGGGAATAAACCGGTGCAATTCCCCGTAAATATGGATACTTTTGATCGCTTCATTCGTAAATACTTTAAGCGTACATCCCAAATCCCTCATAGTGGTGCCAGTCGATTCCCGAATCATGTAATTAGCAATCCGACTCGGTATTTTCCGGAAAAATGCGCCGTCTTTTCTATTTGCCCTTACACCGGCAACCATATCCCAGTTACCCTCCCGGCACATTTTCAGCATCATTGGTATATCGGCAGGGTCATTTTGTAAGTCGCCATCTATCAACGCGATATATTCTCCGGAAGCCTGGTCAATGCCTGCCTGCAAAGCCGAACTTTGCCCATAATTCCGTTTCAGCTCGACCAACATAACATGATCATCTTCAATTGACCGGACCATTTCCCGCGTTTGATCTGTTGAGCCATCATCAACGAAAATGGCCTCATAATCCATACCGGCAAGAGCGGCTATGATCTGTTCGCTAAGAGGCTTGATATTCTGTTCTTCGTTGTAAACACAAATAACCAGACTTAATTCTTTCATCCTGATTTTTACATTAAATTATCGGAAAACATACACGAAAGTAAAAAAAAGATAGAACAACTCATCTGACTTCCGGCAATAGCACCCGATATAAGCAAAAAACTCCCGTTTGGCGGGAGCTTCCTTTGTGGGTCGACTATAAATCCAGTTTCTTCCTTATGTTTTTTGGAATGGCATCTTTGTGAACCATGATGCTCATCGTTTTATAGCGGACATAGGGTTTCGAAGCAAAGAAATAACCACTGTAGTCGTTATAATTGCCCCATGAATTTTTTACTTTATAGTAGAAGTTACCTGCCTGGTCTTTCGCTGTACCCATGATCAGCATGCCATGATCGTCAGTGGTTTGATAATTATCGAAGCTGATCTGGCGCATTTCCTGGGTAATCTCTTTTTCTTTTCCGGGTTTCTTTAATTCATAAAGCTTCTCTTCCTTTTCCTTTTCTGAAAGCTTTTCCCATTTTGCAATTTCCGCATCAGACATTTCGGCTTTATCGATTTCAGGAATGACAGCGACACCTTCCTTCGATGTACTAAAACCTTTTTCACTTACATCAGCAGCCCAGGCTACCGTATAACCGTTTTGGACCGAATTGTCAATAATAGCCTCCATTTCTTCCATCGGAACATTGTATACTTCTTCCCACATCCAGTTATCAGGGATCTCAATAATGAATTTGGTATAAAAGGGATGATGTGTATAGGAAGTAATTTCAACGTAATCATCCAGGTTCAGTCCGACGTAATCTCTTGCAAAACTTAATGGTGTATATTCCTTCCCTTCATATTGGAATTTTTCAGGAAGCTCTCCCAGGTAAGCATTCAATGTCCCCTGTATGACCTCATCCCATGCCGCACTGAGCTTTTTATTTCTGTTTAGAATAACTCCGTCAACCTGATTCTTCAGGATTTCATCCATCTCGCCGTGAACATGTTTTTCTTCCCCGTAATTTAATCCGGCATAAACGGATTCAGGAACGATTCCGTAATTTTTAACGACATAGGTTACATCATGAAATGCACCGCCGGCAGAAAAATTCAGGTTCCCGTGAACCCGGACATCTTTTACAGCCTTCTCGTTGTAGGTATGCCACACGACGTACATTTCAGACAAATCAACCTGAGGTTTACCCAGGCGAAGCATTTCTGCTTCAAGAAAGCCAAGACCGGAAAATGACCAGCAGGTACCTGAACGGTACTGATCCTTTACTGATGTCACAGGCAGTTCTTTCGTAACGGTAAAATGGTAACCTTCTTCTTTCTCATCCTTCTTTTCGTCCTGAGCATATGCTGCCGCATTGACCAGGAAAATTATTCCGGTAAGCAGGGCGTACAATCGAATACTCTTCATGTTCTTTTATTTACTTTTTCAATCCAAACGACTATTTTCCTATCCTGAAAACAGCCCAAAGATAATCAAACATTTGCTGGATACCGAAAGACATGAAAATGTTCCAGAACAGAAAATGATCAACGCGGGCTATTTGGGGACTGATTACGGGATGAGTACGACCTGTCAGATTTTCATTACAGGAAAAACCTATTTTTTTGAAAAAAGTATAAAACGAACATATTGCTTCACAACACCCGGGGACATGTTAATAATTTTCAGCAACATGGAGTTCTGTACGGCCGCTATGCGTCGTAATCACTCATTCTTTTTTATTCTAATCGTTCGTTGTTATAACAATACGTCCTTTTCCTGTAACTCAAACACATATTCTTCAAGTTCACCTGCGCGATGTTCGCCGGTATGTTCTGAAAGTACTCTTCCTCTTGCCTGTTCAGCTATTGAACGTCTTTCTTTTTCCGTCAAATCCCTCAGGTAGCGGATCGTATCGGCAGATGAACGGCTAATCAGAATTTCCCGGCCCTCTCTGAAAAAATATTCAAGCCCCTCCCAATAGTCGCTGATAATGGGTACTCTGCAGGCTGCGGCTTCAAAAAGCCTGACGCTTGGAGAGAACCCCATATCAATCATATTTTTTCGTGTAATATTCAGTGTGAACCGCTGTTGGTTGTAAAACTTGTTATGCTCAGGAGGCGCAAGATGCTCAATCCGTTCAACATTCGAAGGCCACCTGATGGTTGACGGATACCGGGGGCCGGCAACAACAAATCGCCCGTCT
>JBDKTZ010000143.1:0-15627 GCA_039679975.1 Prolixibacteraceae bacterium | reverse complement strand
TGCCAATCAGATTTATTGGAGGGTCAATATCCCCGTTGGTTCAAAATCTATGGTTTTCTCTCCGAATATGATTGGAACAGACGTTTGGATTGACGGAAAAAGAATAAATTTGACAGGCTCCTCAATTGATTTACCTGCTAATGCCCGTTTGTTGTCATTTGCAAGGCTTATTGAAAGTGAAAAACTACCGGTTTATCCACTGAAGTTTTCTGTTGCAAGTAAGGCAAACTGCGCGTTACAGTCGTGGTATTCATATGGGCTGGAGCAGTATACCGGGTATGTTGATTATGAAACTTCGTTTAAACCAAACGAAACCGGGTCGAAGATTTCTATTGATCTTGGCAAAGTGAAATACATGGCAGAAGTTTTTGTCAATGACAAATCTGTTGGCGCCCGCTTATGGCCTCCTTTTGCATTCGACATTTCCGGGGAATTAAAAAACGGAGAAAACAAAATCAGAATTCGAATTGGTAATCTGATGGTTAACGACATGTGGATAAAGGACGATATGGGTAGACTCCGTACGTGGGGCTGGATTGGAACTCCTGATTTCAATAAATACGATGCAGGCTTATTCGGTCCGGTGAAATTATTAATAACGAACTAAATAAAATATGTATGAAGACGGATTATTCGATTTGGAGGTTGATCTTCCCGCTTATTCTTTTCGCTCATTTTTCTGCATTGGGACAAATCAGTATTTCAGACCGGTCAGCCGATAAGGTCATCGCATTTGGAAACAGTAAACTCCAAATCAAACTCGATTATGATTTAAAATGTGTCGTTACAGGCATGGAAGTTAACGGTGAACCTGTTCTTTCAGATCAATCAGGAATATATTCAGAGATCCGGACTTCAAATGCTACTTATTCAACGCGCAAGTTGGTCGCCCCGCCCAAAATAACAACTCAAAAAGACAAGATAATGGTCACGGGCATCAGTTATGGTGAAGATAAAGCGCTCATTAACGAAGCCTGGACTTTCTTCATAACCGAAAGCGATATCAGGCTTAGTATCGAACGAACAGTTTCAAAACCATTTGTGGCCGAAGAAGTGTCATTCCCTTCAGTTAACTTTAACAGTATTCATACCTGGGACGGTGCGTTTCTTGGCCATGGCGGACTCGCCTGGTTTTACCTCTTTAATGACAAATTGTGTACCTATGGCGTCCATTCCGGCTCTTCGGTTTTCTGGAACAGTACCACAGGAAACGGATTAAGCGTCTCAGCTTCTGCACCAGGCAAACAGGTTGCATCGAAATTTACAAGGTCAAATGATGACCAGTTAGTATATGCTGTTTCAGTGGCCGATCATGAAATGAACTGCCGGTACGACGCCGGCACCAAAAGGAGAAGGTTCGTCAGGGGAAAAACAGATGTCTGGGATTCCTTTACAGTACCATCCGGAAAATATACTGAATCAATTTCATTTTCCTGGGTAAACTATACGAAAGAATACAACCGTGGCCATTTCGCAGGAATAAACGGAGATCAGGTTACCAACCTGTCAAATACGATTGCCAGGATAGGAGTTATTGATGCAACGCTTTTTGGCGGCAACAGCTGGCATACCCCTTACGGACCGATTTGTCTGCATGAACAATACATTGCCCAGATGGGCATCGCCATTAATGATGAAAGCTACATTGAGGGGTATAAACAATGCCTGGAACATTACCGCGACCAGGCTGTTCAACCCGATGGCAGGGTTCTGGCACGGTGGGCCTATACCAACGAGGATGCCATGCCGGGAACAGCAACTCCCGAAGGATTTTATGAAGCGCAATGGGGCTACTTACTCGACTCCAATCCTGATTTTGTTTCCAATGTTTCGGAGCTTTATCAGCAGTGCGGCGATCTGAACTGGGTAGGCACTTTCAAAACATCGTGCGAAAAGGCGCTCGATTATATGCTTGCCCGGGATTCCGACGGCGATCATCTGGTTGAAATGATGACCGGCAGTCATACCGAAAAAAGAGGAAGTGACTGGATCGACATTATCTGGGCTTCATACGAAAACGCCTTTGTCAACGCAAAGCTTTACTACGCGCTCGCGTTATGGTCGGACATTGAGAAACAGCTCGGAGATACTGAAAAAGCCGGGTATTATTCAACTTATGCATCCATGTTGAAAACCAGTTTTAATAAACCGACCAAAGACGGAGGCTTTTGGAAGGAGGACAACAACTGGTATGTGCATTGGCTGAATAAGGACCGTTCGGTTCATGGCGATAACCTGACGATTCCGGTCAATTTTATGGCCATTGCCTATGGTATTTGTGACGACGATGAGCGGAAACGGGCTATTTTGGATCGGGTTGAGGAGCAAATGCAAAAGGAAAAGCTGTTTTTCTGGCCTCTGTGCCTGTATACCTATGCCAAAGGCGAAGGAAACGACTGGCAATTTCCGTTCCCGAACTATGAAAACGGCGATCTGTTCTTGTCGTGGGGCGCGGTTGGCGTGGAGGCATATGCTTCTTACAAGCCTGAACTGGCTTTGAAATACATTGAAAATACACTGGCACGTTACGAAAAGGATGGCCTGGCTTTTCAGCGTTATGGACGGCTTAAGCAGGAAGGTTTGGGCGACGACATCCTTTCCGGGAACAGCCTGGCTCTTGTCGGGCTTTACAAATCGGTTTACGGTGTTAATCCCATGTACAACCGGCTGTACCTGAACCCGCACCTGCCCGACCGGCTCGCAGGTACCAGGCTGAATTACCGCTTCAGAGGAGAGAAGCTGGTTATCGGTCTGGACAAAGGTCATTATTCCGTTTCAAATTCCCAATTCAAACTAGCCTCAACAACTGATTTTGGATTCCATACGATTAATAATGAACTGAAATATTTTAACTCGAATGACGAAACTTACTCGCTGAAAGCAAAACTCATCAATGCCGGCAATCTTTCTGTCGAAATCGTTGAATGGAACGAAAAAGAATGTGTCTGGAACCAGGCTGTATCCCCGGACGAAGGAAAAATAAGCTATTCGGCAGGCCAATTAAAAGCCGGCAGTAAATATGCTGTTATCGTCAATAATAAAGAATATAAAACTATCCAATGTGATCGCGAGGGTCGATTGGAATTTGATATCGACACGAAAACCGGATCGTCAATGATTCGTATTCAGTTATTGAACGAGTGAAAACGTGATACCAAGTTGTATCATTAAGCGGGTACTTTGTTCCGGTTCATATTGTTATTCCACTCTTTCGTCTGAATTCTTGCGGTGAAAAACCAGTCTTTGCTTTAAAAAGCCTCGAAAAATAATGATCAAATTTAAACCCCAAATTGAAGGCTATTTGCTTTGTTTTCATATCTGTATTGATCAACAGTTGTTTTGCCTTTTCCATTTTTATAAGAAGAAAATACTGTTGCGGAGCGAATCCTGTTTGATACCGAAAATCTGCTCTAAATTTTGAATAACTAACCCGATGACTTGTGCAGAAATCTTGAAAATCAAAATTACCGTCTATTTTCTGATGCATTACACGCTTTGCATTTGATATAGCAGACTGAATCTCTTTATTTGAATCCGGATTTTTTTGAAGATTGTATATTTCGGCAATTAACTGGAGGCATATCCCGGATGCTGCACGTTGATATCCGAATGGCTCCTGGAGAATGAGTCGAAATAAAGAGTTGAATAGATTGTTTATACTCATATTCGCACAATTCTGTATAACAGGCTGTTTTACGCTAAAGAAAGGATCTTTCATAATCAGTTCCGGTATTTGCCCTGAAAACCCTACCCAATTCTCTGTCCAACCTATTTTTCTTACAGGCTTATATCGATGCCATTCTTGCGGAAATAGAATAAAACCGTCACCGGCATTTATACTTCGGATGCCTGCTGTTTTACTTTCAAAAATTCCCTCCCCTTCTGTGATTAATACAAAATGATACTCCTGAAGAATACGTCCTTGCTCCCATGTGAACCGGTGAGTTCCGGGATGGCCCCCCGGAGGATATACTTCATTTCGGGAAATTGTCGCGTGCCCGACATCGTTGATTACAAATCCCCATTGTTTATCAGTTTCACATACAGGAATATATTTCTTTAGTTCTAAGCTCCCTTTATTCGCATTTTGTGATGTCATTTTGTCAAATTGTGTATTGATTCTCATTGATAATTAGTGTTATTTAGTAAACAATAAAGATACAGGATTCCAATCAAATAATGCAGTATGATTGTATAGTTAAAAGAAAAGCTTACCGGCTATCTCCGGGGTTAGGCAGAAGTGAAAACGTGATCTGGTCTGCTATGATTTGGTCTTGTAGTAATTGAAAGCTAAGGATAGTAAATCATTTTTGTGCTGCAATTTGATAGTTGCAGAGCGATTTAGCGATCGGTTTCAAAAGACTTGGAAAAGGATACTAAAACAAATAAGCTCCAATGCATTATATAGTTACGATGGAGAAAAACACAAATTATATCGCAAAGAAGATAATGCAGCCTCCAAACAGGCTTGACTACTCCCTGACAGGAGAAAACTCAAAAAAGGCAATTGAGTCAGGCCTTGCAGAAGCAGACTGGTACCAGAGTCCGGTGCCACGTGACAAGATGCGAAAACTGCTGATCCGGAAAGATGGGCCTGCACTCCGGGATACATTACTGCTTATCTCCATTTTAGTCAGCACAGCTATAGCAACCATTCTGCTTTGGGGCACCTGGTGGGCAGTGATTCCTTATCTCATATACGCTGTCTTTTATGGCACCAGCTCCGATTCAAGATGGCATGAGTGCGGCCACGGGACTGCATTTAAAACAGATTGGATGAACAATGTGGTTTACGAAGCAGCATCTTTCATGGTCATGCGCGAATCAGTCGTCTGGCGTTGGAGCCATACGCGACATCACAGCGATACGATCATTGTTGGGCGTGACCCGGAGATTCAGATACCTCGTCCTCCGGATATCAAAGGACTTATATTTTCAGTTATCAATTTTGCCGGATACAAAACCTATTATCCCGGTCTGGTCCGGCACGCGATGGGTAAGGTAACCAATGCCGAAAAAATGTTTGTTCCCCAAAGTGAATTCAGCAAGATATACAGAAACGCCCGTATAGTGGGTACAATTTATGCGTTGATTACCGTCTCGGCAATTGTGTTGCAGTCGTGGGTCCCCATATTTCTATTTATACTTCCCCAATTCTTTGGTACATGGTTAATGATCATTCATAACACGACACAACATGCGGGACTTGCAGAGAATGTACTTGATCATCGTCTGAATTGCCGTACCGTATATATGAATCCTATCAGCAGGTTTATATACTGGAACATGAACTACCATGTAGAACACCACATGTTTCCTCTTGTTCCTTATCACGCTCTTCCAAAGCTTCATGAATTGGTAAAAGATGATTGTCCGCCGGCGTATCCATCAATCTATGCCGCATGGAGCGAAATTTTACCAACGTTGCTAAGGCAAGTCAAAGACCCGGCGTTCCATATCAGGCGCAAATTACCGGAATCCAAAAAAAATGCTGGTCAAATAATTGTTCGGTCTGATGCTGTACCTGACCCTCATGGCTGGGTAAAAGCCTGCGCTTCCTCCAATTTAGGAAAAGAAGACGTCATTCGCTTCGATCATACGAAGAAAACATTTGCACTTTACCGTGATGGTAACGGAAAATTCTACGCCACCGATGGAATTTGTACTCATGGGAACACCCATTTGAGTGAAGGTCTCGTTAAAGGAAAAATTATTGAATGCCCGAAACACAATGGCCGCTTTAATATTCCCGACGGCTCACCGGCGCGGGCGCCCATTTGCCGCGGCCTTGCCACTTACCCTGTCGAAGAACGTGATGGCCATATTTGGATCAACGTCGACAAGCCTGGTGGCGATGGAGTACGCGACGAAAAAAACTACAAATTATTCGTCGTCAGCAACAAAAACGTTTCGACTTTCATCAAAGAGCTCGTCCTTGAACCTGCGGATACCGGTGAAAAGATCAATTTCATACCAGGCGACTATTTGCAACTTGAAATTCCCGAATACCGGCATATCCGTTTTAACGAGTTTAACATCCCTGAGCCATACGCATCGGTATGGAAAAGGCAGGGAGTGTTCGAACTAACGAGCAGTAACGCGGAATCCGGACGCCGCAATAACTATTCGCTTGCCTGTAACGGGGAAAAAGAGCATACCCTCAAATTCAATATTCGGATCGCTACACCACCACCCGGACAGGACTGTCGGCCCGGCATAGGGTCAAGCTACATGTTTAACCTGAAACCAGGTGATATCGTTTCTGCCATCGGGCCGTTTGGCGATTTCCACATAAAACCAACCCAAAAGGAAATGGTTTACATCGGCGGTGGTGCCGGCATGGCACCGATACGCGCACATATTGCCCATCTTTTTGAAAATGAAGCGACCAACCGTAAAGTCAGTTATTGGTACGGAGCGCGTTCCGGACAGGAAATTTACTACGACGATTACTTTAAAAAACTGGCCAATGTGTATCCAAATTTTAATTTTCAACTCGCTCTGTCCAACCCCCTTAAAGAAGATCACTGGAATGGGCACGAAGGTCTCATTCACGAAATTGTGTTTGAACATTACCTCAAAGACCATCCCAATCCTAAGGCAGTTGAATTCTATCTTTGCGGGCCGCCAATGATGATTAAAGCCTGTGTTAAAATGCTCGCCGGAATAGGCGTTGCAAAAGAACAGATCGCATTCGACGAATTTTAATCTTTACTACATCAAAGCAGAAGCGTATGGAACTTAAAATACTTTGCCCGCAATGGGGGCATGAAAACCTGGATTTGGAGGACTTCTTTACACATGTAAAAACTGCCGGTTATGACGGTGTGGATACCTGGCTGCCGGAGGACAGGCCCGGAAGAACCCGGTTTATCCGTTTGTTGAATGAATACGGACTGTTGATGGTTAGTCATCAACATCAGGCAAAGGGGAATAATATCGTTGAATTCTGTAAATCTTTCGAGTATTATTTAAACCTCTCGCTGGAAAGTGGTCCGGTTTTAATTAATTCCCACTCCGGCCGGGATTTTTTCAGTGTTGAACAGCAGCTTAGAGTCATAGATACTGCAGAAAATTTTTCGGTCAAAAACAATATTCGCGTCGCACACGAAACGCACAGGGGCAGAATTGGATTTAGCCCTGTTAATTCAAGGGAATTGTTTAGGCTCAGGCCAAACATGAAAATAACAGCCGATTTCTCACATTGGGTGTGTGTAACAGAAAGCTTCCTCGAAAATTATGAAGCAGAAACAGATGAAGCAATAAGAAGAACAGCGCACATCCATGCCCGTATCGGTTTTACTCAAGGTCCCCAGATCCCTGACCCAAGCTCGCCTTTCTGGCAAAAAGAAACAGACTTTTTTCTTGGGCTTTGGAGGAAAATACTGATGTATCACCAGTCAATCGGCATGCCTTTTTTCACGATTACTCCGGAATTTGGTCCGCCACCGTACATGTGGACCACCATTGATGATAATTCGCCGGTTTCAAATCAATGGGATATCAATTTATTTATGATGAACCTGCTGCGGGAAAAGTTTTCATGACGTTACCAAAATCATTATCAATAATATAAATCACCAACATGAACTCAAAAGAAAGATTTCAAAAAGCAATTAACCGGGAAATTCCTGACAGGCCACCTTTGTATGTTTCGGTCACGCCACAGGTCGCACAAAAGTTGAGTGTTCAAACCGGGCATTCCTATGAAGAACCACTGGACTCGATGCTCTCCACCCGTGCTTCACACATGGATCTCATGGCTGACCTGGGCGCCGATGCTGTTGGAATTACAGTTTGTGCATCCGCTAATAGCCCAACAGTTAATATGGGAGGACTGATGAAAAATGAATGGGGAATGGTATTTAAAGATACGGGACAATATAATGAGTTTTATGAGTTTCCTTTGGCCTGGGCGGAGACCGAAAAAGATATCTGTAATTACAGCTTCCCTGATCCTTTTGCCCCGGGCCGTTGGGATGCTGCACAAAAAACAATCGCAAAATATGGAAAAACTCATGGTATAATAGCCGATTTGGAAACCACTTTGTTTGAAACAGCCTGGTACCTGACCGGGCTTGAAAAATTTCTGGTCGATTTAATGATGGAAGCGGAATACATCAATCCTTTACTTGATAAAATTCAGTTTATACATACCGAATACGGCAAGAAAATGATTGAAATGGGTGCCGACGTATTGTGGTGCGGCGATGATTTCGGATCCCAAACCAGTCTGATGATGGATGAAGATACCTTTCGACGCGTTTTCAAGCCCCGAATCCGGGAAATGTTTACAGAATTCCGAAAAACAAATCCAGATATAAAACTGGCATGGCATTCCTGTGGTGCCATCAAACCGCTGATACCTGACTTTATAGAAGTCGGACTGGATATCCTGAATCCCATACAGCCGCTTGCTGCAGGGATGGAACCACAACAGCTAAAAGATGAATTTGGAAAAGATTTGGTCTTCTTCGGAGGCATTTGCGTGCAGGATTTGTTACCGAATAGCACTCCTGAAAAGATTAAGGCAGAGGTACTCAGGAGAGCTGAGATTTTAGGGAAGGATGGTGGCTATATCATTGCACCCGCGCATAATATCCAGGAAGATACTTCCGTCGAAAATATCGTCGCATTATTTGACGCAGTCAGGCAACTATAAAAGCGGCAAATGAATGCTTATGCTCCCAGTTGGCAACATGGATCGACAATGAAACGAACATTCCTTATATTCTTAGTGTCACTTTTCCCTGGAGGTATTCAAAGCTTTTCTCAGGAAATGTATCAGCCAGTTTATCAGGCGAAAGAAAAATCGATTGTCGGAGAAAACATACATCGATATAATAACCGGCCTTTGTACATCAACAATACCAATGCGTTTATTCTAAGCGGTGATCGCCCCATCGCCCGCCTGGTGAAAGGCCAATATCTTTACGGAACCTTTATGCTGGCAATCGAACGCGATGGCAAAGCAAAATGGCTGCAGCAATGCAGGCAAATTATCTCCGGCTACCGGACAGGACAAATGACCTGGACGGTCACGGACAAGGAGTTCTCAGGGCTTCAGGTGACCCTGGATATCCTGCCGATGGCTACAACTACGGGAATGGCCGTTCACGCTGCAGTAAAAGGTACCCGGCAAGGAGACAAATTGATCTGGACGTTTGGTGGCGCTCAATGGCGTAAAGACCAGAATCTGTCCTGGAAATTTGACGTGATGGGACAGCCCGGATTACTGAGCTGGGGTTTCGTTCCGGAAGAGAGCAAAAACAACTCAGTTGAAATCGTAAATAAATGCTTCTTTGTTCGTCTTTCTGATGAATCGAACAGAAACAGGCTTCTCACAGTTGTCGGGAATTGCAGCGCACCAACCCAGGCAGGCGTAGGTGAAGCTTCGGACTGGATCAATGCTGCTTCGTTCCGGCAGTCAAAGTCGCTTCATTTGCCGATCCTGAATGGAACGGTTGACATTGAAAAAGGAGAACCAATCTATTGGGCCTTTGAAGCCTTTGATAAGACTGACAATCCCGATTTAACGCTTGTCAGTGATCCTGAAAAAGCATTTGCTGAAGGATTAAAACGCATTGAATCATTTCAAAACAGACTAAAAATAAATACTCCTGATCCTTTTTTGGATGCGATAGCACAAGCCTCAGTGGCTGCTGTCGACGGAACGTGGTATCCCCCGGTTTTTGTGCATGGCGCTTTGCAGTGGAACATACGGTTTCCTGGTTGGCGTACCATCTTTGGCGGTACGATGTACGGCTGGCATGAACGGGTAAGAGACGAGGCAAAATTCTACACGGAGACCCAAATTAAAGAATCTGATAAAAAGAAAGCAAAAGCAGATCCTACCATACTCCTGACCGGGCAGCATGCCGATTCCCGTTTCTATGGCATTGGGCGCATCAATAAGGATCAGGGCTTTTACGATATGCAAACACAGTTTTTTGATCAGATTGTGGAGGAATATCGATGGACAGCCGATCCCGGGTTAGTAAAGTTCTTTCGCGAAGCACTTGAATTGCATCTAATCTGGATTCGTGACTGTTTCGATCCGGATGGAGACGGGGTTTATGAAAGCTACATTAACGTATGGCCGTCCGACTCACAATGGTATAATGGCGGAGGATCGGCAGAAGAAACTTCGTATGCATACCGCGGCCATTTGGCGGCCAGGGATATGGCCCGAAATGCAGGAGACGCAGAAGCTGAAAAATATCACACCCTGATGCTGGAAAAAATAAAAAAAGGCTTTTTCGATAACCTGTGGATTTCAGGGAAAGGACACTCCGGGGCTTATCGCGAACAAGGCGGACACAGGCGTTTACATCAGGATCCCTGGCTTTACAGTATCTTCCTGCCCGTTGATGCCGGTCTTACCACCCCGGTACAATCCATTGAATCGGTTTATTACAGCGAGTGGGCACTGCAAAATGATCGTTTGCCGTCCGGAGGAAGGCAGGTCTGGACTTCAAACTGGCTCCCTGCGATCTGGTCTGTCCGTGAACTGTGGCCCGGCGACAACTACCATCTGGCACTTAGTTATTTTAAGGCAGGTTTACCCGATGATGGTTACGACATTTTCCGCGGAACGTTTATGCGAACCGCGTTCGGCCATCTTTCTCCGGGTAACCTTGGAGGCATCCAGGGCGGAGTTGATTTTGGTGACTGTGTGCATACTTTTGCCCGGACGCTGGTTTCCGGACTCTTCGGATATCATCCGGATTATCCGAACAAAAAAGTTCAGATAGCTCCTCAATTCCCACCCCACTGGAACAATGCTTCTATCGAACTTCCTGATGTGAAAATAACCTTCGAACGAAAGGGAAATAAAAATGACTACTTCGTTGAACTGGCACAACCCGCAAATATTGAACTGCTTTTCCCCGTATCATGCAATGAAATTAAAAACGTCACGGTAAACGGGGAAAAAGTAAAATGGAAGTTACTCCCGGCAGTTGGAAGAAGCCTGGTCAAAACAGAACTTCTCCAATCAAAAACAGCCGAAGTGGTTATTGAAACAGGAAAGATCTTGCCTTACTATCATCCGGTTCCTCTGGAAGGAAATATCGGAGATGTTCTGAAAATATCGGCTAAGAATGCCCGAATTATTTCAGTGGAAGATCCTCAAGGCGTACTTGATCAGGTTCGGCTGGAAAAAGGAGGACTAACTGCCAGGCTTACCGAAAATAAGGGTGACCATACCATAGTAGCCCAAACGATATCAGGGAAAGCTCCTCAAATGAGAGTGTTCCGTATCAGGATAAACGATCCGGATGGCGATGAAAAAGAAACAGCCCGTCACATCGATGTAGTACCAAAAGATGCACATTGGGAAAATGTCAGTATTCATTCGCAATTTAACGCTGATGTGACGACCATCTATCAACAGCAATACCTGTCGCCACGGCCAAACACAGTTTCAGCCCGTTTGGGAACTGACGGATACTCCCCATGGACATTTCCTTACTGGAAGAGTCTTCCGCCGATTATAAAAACGGATAATTTAAGAAATTTGATGGACGGTCAGAACCACCTGGTTACTCCGCAAGGAGTTCCGTTTAGCTGGGAAGCAAATACAAATAATATTGCATTCACCTCGATGTGGGATAATTATCCGGAAAAGATCGATTTTCCGGTCAACAAAACCGGCCATGCAATCTATTTTCTGATCTGCGGTTCGACCAACGTGATGCAGTGCCAAATTGCCAATGCAATTATCCGGTTAAACTATGCAAATGGACAAACAGACTCGCTGGAATTAATCCCGCCTGTAAATTATTGGAATTTGTGTACAATAGACTCCCATGCCACCGCACCGGGTCAAGGGAGTCGCATTGATTACACCTCAGTGGTTGACCGGTTTTGTCTGCCGTCGAAGCTTCCGGAAACAGTGAGATTGGGAGAAAATTGTCGTGCGATGCTGCTCAATCTCAAAATGAGAAAAGAAGTGGAGCTAAAAAGCATTACGCTCGAAACACTTTCACAGGAAGTAGTTGTCGGACTGATGGGGATTACTGTTCTGAACCTAAACTAAAAAAATTGAGAATAAATTTGCTGTAAAAATATCGTAAATCGTGTACACGGAATTATAATGAATTCAGGTATTAAGATTAAAGACACTTTTGAAACGGCCTTAATTGTAAGCCAGAAAGTAGCCGGAGTAATCAAAGCCCCCTGCAGATTTATCATGGGAAAAGCATTAGTCATGACAGTTAAAGCCAAAGTAAGCTCAGAATGGACAAAAAACCGGAATACTTCATCTTGAAAGTTCAGAGGGGGTGTTTGATGACCGTCCTGATTCGATAAAACGGTATTCCGGCTGGGAAAGAACCTACGGACTGTCTCGTTCGTTGTGGCTTGGCAATGATGGTACTCTGAGGATAGAGGTATTTGCCAATGACAGACAAGCTATAGCCCGTATGATTTATCCGACACTTGGAGGCAAAAGGATAAGTTTATTCTCCGAAAAAGGGAATACTGAAGCGAAAAGCCTGAAAAAATAGGAATTAAGTCTCTCAAATCCATATTAATAAGTAAGATGAAAAAAATGTCAAATAAAAATGTTTTTACGTGGTCAATTATTGTTGCCTTAGGTGGATTCCTTTTCGGCTTTGACACTGCAGTTATTTCCGGAGTAGAAAAGCAAATTCAGGATTTGTTTCAGTTGTCAGCATTTCAGCAAAGGACAGTCGCTGGGGAGTTTCACCCATTGGTTTTTTGCAGCTTTAATAACTTTTTTATTCCCGGTTTTTGAAAAAGCATTTCAGTTTGGCGTAGGGCACATTTTCCTGTTTTTTTCAGCCATGATGATTCTCCAGGTTATCGTGGTTGGGAAGTATTTTCCTGAAACAAAAGGGAGTACGCTGGAAGAACTTGGAGAGAACCTTTCCGGTAAATTGAATGGCTGAAAAAGACTTATTTATAATCTTTTAGAAATAAATATTCAAATTCAACAGATCAAATTAAACCCAAAAATAAATGAAAAACTATTACCGTACCTGTCTGGGACTATTAATGATAATTCAGGTTACCTATACTTCTGCCCAAAAGAAATATCCTTACCAGGACGCTTCGTTGCCTGTTGAAAAACGGGTAACCGACCTGATAAGCCGCATGTCTGTCGAAGAAAAAGTCTTCCAGTTACAAAGCCAGATGAAGTTTATGCATGAGTACAAAGACCGCGATTTCAGAGTGGGGAACGTGCGCAACATCGGGCATTTTATGCACAAGGACGCCAAAGGGCCGGTATCTGCAAGCGCTTGTGCCGAAGCCATCAATGGCGACACCCGCAAGTCAATTGAGGCAAGCCGTTGGGGGATCCCCGTGCTTCAGCACGGCGAAGCGTTGCACGGCGCCCAATGGGGAAACGCAACCTGTTTTCCGCAAAGTATCGGGATGGCCGCTGCTTTCGACGATAATTTTTATTTCAGGGTCGGCCAGGTAGTTACAACAGAGTTGCGTGCCGTGGGTGTTCGCCAGGTTTTGGCACCGGTCGTCAATATTTCGCGCGATCCACGCTGGGGCCGCACCGAAGAGAGTTACGGAGAAGACGTGTTTCTCTGTTCGCGCATGGGCGTTGCCTATACCAAGGCGCTGGAACAGGGAGGTGTGATTGCTACGCCCAAGCATTTCGCAGATAACTACAGCGATGCCGGTCACGATTCCTATGCTTCGAACAATTCATGGCGGGTACTTCGTGAAACTTTTCTCGAACCCTTCCGGGCTTGTTTTACCGAAGGCGGAGCCCGTTCAGTAATGGCAGCCTATAACTCGATCGATGGGATTCCCTGTCATGCGAACAGCGTATTGCTGAACGACATTTTACGCGGCGAATGGGGCTTTACCGGGTTCGTTGTGTCGGATTACAGCGGCGTAAACGGGGTTTATAAAGCCCACCTTTTGGCCGACAGTTACCCGGAAGCGCAGGCACAGTGCCTCGAAGCCGGGTTGGATGTGGATTTGCCCCGCGGATACCCCGACCTGCCTGATCTGGTGAAAAGTGGCCGTATATCCGAAAAGCAAATCGACCAGTCGTTGCGCCGGGTACTCACATGCAAATTTGAACTTGGCTTGTTTGATCAGCCCCTCGTAGATGCAAAAAAAGCAGACGAAATTGTACGTTGCCCCGAACATAAAAAACTGGCACTGGAAGCTGCCCGCAAGGCGATGACATTGCTGAAAAACAAGGACGGCCTATTGCCGCTTTCTGATAGGAACATTAAGCGAATTGGCCTGTTCGGCCCTGCTGCCAATGAGCTCAGCCTGGGCGATTACTCCGGCCCTTATGGCGGATGGAAAGGCAGCGATGCCCCGACACCTTTTCAGGCTTTGACAGAACGCTTAAAGGGAAAGGCCGAAGTGGTTTTACACCAGCCCGGAACAGAGGTGGCATCACTGGCAAAAACCTGCGACGTCGTGGTCTTTTTTGGCTCCATCCGCGAAGGTGAAGGGCACGACCGTAGTTTGCTGACTTTGCCATCGAAACCGGTGAGGGCAGCAAAAAGCCTCGATAATGCGATGATTGTGGAAGATACAGAAGGCCCCGTTATCAACCTTGATCAGGAAAAAATGATTGTCGACCTGGCTGCTTGTTGTGCAAAAACCATCGTTGTGCTCCAGAACGGTTCCACAATTGATGTAAGGGCATGGATCGACAAAGCAGATGCCCTGCTGGAAGCCTGGTATCCCGGAGAACAGGGCGCCATTGCCATTGCCGAAACCTTGTTTGGCGACAATAATCCGGGAGGACGGCTCCCTTTTACCTGGGCCCGCCATGCCGGACAACTGCCGATTTACTATGCCATTAAACCTTCGGGACGCGATTATGCTTATAATGACGATGACGGCAAACCGATGTTTCCCTTCGGCTTTGGTTTAAGCTATACCACCTTTGAATATTCCGATCTGGTTTTGCCTTCAGAAATAAAAAAAGACGAAGCCGTAAAAGTGAAGCTCACCCTGAAAAACACCGGGAAAATTAAAGGCGATGAAGTCGTACAGCTTTACCTGCACGATAAAATAGCATCGGTAGTCCGACCCGTGAGGGAGCTGAAAGCCTTTAAACGGGTAACACTCGAGGCTGGTGAAAGCAGGGAAATTGTCCTTGAGCTTCCCTGCCGGAGTTTTGGGTTTTGGAACCGCGAACTGGAATTTGACGTGGAGCCTGGCGAATTCAAAGTATACATTGGAAAGAATGCTCTTGATACACAGTTAGAAGGAAATACCAAAATTTTATAATCCTCCATCTCCCTTGATACTAAATTAATCATGAAAAAATTAAATTCTGCGTCTTCCTTTTGCAGGTATTATCTCCTGTAACCCTTCTACAGTAAACGGGAGGAAGAGGTTGTTTGAGTCAGGGAGTTTCCCGTTTCCTGTTTCCGAACAAAATTCGTTTCTGACCCGGTGGTAAAAGACACCTGTTCCTGAAACCAAACTGATTGACGACATGGAAAGCGACACCGGCTGGGAAGTGACATCTCATCGGGACTCATCTTAGCCATCTTATCAAAAGTTTGACCTGTTATAATGACAGCAGAATTATATCAAAAGACACTGACCGGCTATGAAAAACAAGCAGCAGTCATCAGTTATTCACACTTGAGAGCGTAAATTTATCAG
>JBDKTZ010000526.1:0-7801 GCA_039679975.1 Prolixibacteraceae bacterium | reverse complement strand
CAACATTGATGATCAGTACTTTTCCTTCTTTGTACTGGTTAATCCAGGCCTCGTAGCGTTCATTTAACTGCTTCAGGTAATCCAGACGGATTGAATTTTCATATTCCCGTCCGCGTTGCTGGATCTGATTGACCAGGGTAGGCACGCTGGCTCTCAGGTATATCGTCAGATCAGGTGCTTTGATGAGTTTGCTCATCAGGTCAAAAAGGCTTTTGTAATTTTGGAAATCACGGGTTGACATCAGCCCCATGGCATGTAGATTAGGCGCAAAAATTTCGGCATCTTCATAAATGGTACGGTCCTGAATGACTGTTTTCCCGGAATGGAGAATATTCAGTACCTGACTGAAACGAGTGTTCAAAAAATAGATCTGCAGGTTGAATGACCAGCGTTGCATATCTTCATAAAAGTCGTTCAGATATGGATTATCGTCCGCGTATTCATACTGGGCTGTCCATCCGTAATGCTTTGATAATAATTCTGTAAGGGTGGTTTTCCCCGCTCCAATGTTTCCTGCAACAGCGATATACATATTGTTGTAATTTATTGGCAAGTTCATTTACATTAGTCTTTTCTCTCACTCGGCAAAGTCTCAAACTTCGTTTGGTCTTTGCGCTCGTTTAATCGAAAAGTTCATTTACATTAGTCTTTTCATTTTCTGCGGATGTTTCTCATGTCCGGCAAAACCCGAACTCATTCGGGTTTATGTAATCGAAACATACTTCCACTCGGCAAAGCCTCAGATCGTTTGTCTTTTTTACATTCGTTTAACCAATAAGCTCCAATAATTCTTCGAGATATTTCCTGTCGTTCGACAGCCTGGGTATTTTATTTTGTCCACCCATTTTCCCTCTCGTTTTCATCCATTCATAAAATAAACCCCGGGGGGCAACTACTACATGTGGTCGTTCCAGCGTGAGATTCTTATGACGCTTGGCCTCATAATCCGAATTCAGGCTTTTGAGCGTGACATCCAGAACCGAAACAAAATGATCCAGGTCGTCCGGTTCCTGATCAAATTCAATGATCCATTGATGGGCACCTTTGTTGTTATCGGACATGAAAACAGGACCTGCGGTATACTCCAGGATATTCGCGTGAGTCCTGGCGCAGGCAGTCCTTAGTGCTTCTTCCGCATTATCAACGATCAGTTCTTCCCCAAATGCATTGATGAAATGCTTTGTCCTTCCGGTAATCTTAATCTTAAACGGATATTTCGAGGTGAACCTCACCGTGTCACCAATCACATACCTCCACAATCCGCCGTTAGTACTGATCACGATGGCATAGTTTTCGCCCGGAACTACTTCTTCGAGCGAAAGCGCCGGCGGGTTTTCCTGATGAAACCGGTCCATCGGAACAAACTCGTAATAGATCCCGTAATCGAGCATGAGTAACATATCGTCGCTGTCCGGATCGTCCTGAATGGCAAAGAATCCTTCCGACGCGTTGTAGGTTTCCATATATTTCATGGAAGATGAGGGAATGATCTTTTTATATTGATCGCGGTAAGGATCGAATTTAATTCCGCCGTGAATGAAAACTTCCAGGTTTGGCCATACTTCGAGAATATTCCTTTTCCCGGTAGTTTCCAAAACCCGCCTAAGTAAAACCAGGTACCAGGAAGGAACACCCGATAAGGCGGTTACATTTTCATGAAGCGACTGCTCAATAATTTTTTCCACTTTCTCCTCAAACTCCTCGATCAGGGCAACTTCGGTAGGAGGCGTCCGGTAAAAATCGGTCCAAAAGGGCGTATTCTCAAGTAATATGGCAGATAAGTCTCCGTAATAGGAGTTATTATTATACTGGTTGACCCGGTGACTGCCGCCCAAAATAAGTGTTTTCCCTGAAAGCACTTTCGATTCCGGGTTGTTTTTTAAATACAATGCAAAAACATCCTTTACACCACGGTAATGTACATCTTCGAGCGACTGTTTACTGACAGGTATAAATTTACTTTTATCGTTTGTAGTTCCTGATGATTTGGCAAACCATTTGATCTCACCCGGCCAAAGGAGGTTCCTTTCTCCTTTCATCAACTTTTCGACCTGCGGTGCGAAATCTTCATAGTGTTGCAGCGGAACCCGTTCCTTAAATTCCTTTTCTGTATTCACAGAGCTGAAATCGTATTTTAAACCAATGGTTGTATTTTTTGCTTCATCCAATAAATCAAAAAGAACTTCCTGTTGAACTTCGACAGGGTGCTCTTTGAAAAGGTCAATCTCATATATGCGTTTAAAATTTATCCAGTTTATAATCGAATTGAGAATAGGCATAAGGAATTTTTTTGTGTTGCAAACGAAATTACTTCTTTCCGGTTAAAGATGGGAAATTTTATCTTGTTTTCTGTTGTGAGCAAAAATTCTTTTTTAAATCAGCTGTGATGCATGCATAATAATTTTCCTATTTTTGTATAGATCAGGCAAAAGTATCAAGGCACAAGAATGAAAAAACATAAAGGTATCAGGGTAATGAGGCACGTTCAACCTTAATTTTATTCCAATGAATTACATCGATATTATACTGGGACTCTTACTTATAGTTGCTGCCATACGAGGTTTTGTGAAAGGCTTTATTTACGAAGTCGCTTCGCTTGTCGCATTGATCCTTGGGGTTTGGGGTGGTATTCACTTTTCGTATTCTCTTGCCCGTTTTCTGGAGCATACGTTTTCCTGGCATTCGGAACATCTCGGGTTGATCTCGTTTTTTATTATCCTGGTCGTGATCGTTGTTCTGGTTCATCTGGTTGGTGTAGCGCTGAGTAAAGTGGTGGAGGCAATTTCGTTAGGGTTTTTAGATCATACAGCGGGCTTGTTTTTTGGCCTTGTTAAGGCGGCATTTATTCTCAGTATACTATTGGTTCTGCTGGACCGTTTCGACCGGCAATATGATTTCATTCCTGAAGAAGACAAAGAGAAATCAAGAACATATGAACCGTTGAAAGATTTTGTCCCTACCATTTTCCCCTTTTTGAACTTTTGGGATGAAAGGACCCCGGAAAAGGAAAGTAAACCAAATGAGAAAGTGGTTTAATTGCACCGTGATTAAGTAATTTATAAAACCGTATTTAGTCTTACCTCTTCATTTTATATCTTTGCACGGATTTCTGTGACAATTTTATAAATAAATTATTCGCAAATGAATTTTGTTGATGAACTGACCTGGAGGGGTATGATCCATGATATGATGCCGGGGACCAGAGAACAACTTGAGAAAGAGATGACTACGGCTTATGTGGGGATTGATCCTACGGCCGATTCCTTGCATATCGGACACCTGGTAAGCGTGATGATGTTAAAGCACCTGCAGCTTTGCGGGCACAAACCCATCGCGTTGATTGGTGGTGCAACAGGCATGATTGGTGATCCTTCGGGCAAATCACAGGAAAGAAACCTGCTTGATGAGGCTACACTCCGGCATAATCAGGAGTGTATCAAAAAACAATTGTCCAGGTTCCTGGATTTTGAATCAGACATTCCGAACGTGGCCGAGATGGTGAATAACTATGACTGGATGAGGGAATACAGTTTTCTGGAGTTCATTCGGGATATTGGCAAGCATATCACCGTAAATTATATGATGTCGAAAGACAGTGTAAAAAAAAGGCTGGGTGAAGAGGGAAGTGCCGGCATGTCGTTTACTGAATTTTCATACCAGTTGGTGCAGGGGACGGATTTTCTTCATTTGTATCGTACTAAAAAATGTAAGTTACAGATGGGTGGCTCAGATCAGTGGGGTAATATTACCACAGGGACTGAACTGATCCGGCGCAAGGAAGGCGGAGAAGCATTCGCCATGACCTGTCCGTTGATTACCAAAGCCGACGGATCAAAATTCGGAAAAACGGAATCAGGGAATGTATGGCTGGATCCGTTATTGACCTCGCCTTATAAATTCTATCAGTTTTGGCTGAATACTTCGGATGAGGATGCCGAACGGTATATCCGGATATTCACCCTGCTGAATAAACAGGAAATTGAAAATCTGGTTTCAACGCATAAGGAAGCTCCGCACCTGCGCGAATTACAAAAAGTGCTGGCGGAAAAGATTACCGTCATGGTTCATTCAAAAGACGATTTTGATATGGCTGTTGAAGCTTCCAGGATCTTGTTCGGGAGCGGAACTGCAGAAACCCTCAGAAAATTGGATGAACAGACGTTCCTTTCTGTATTTGAGGGAGTGTCACAGTATAAAATTTCGAAGACAAGCCTGGAGAATGGAATGAATGTGGCGGAACTGCTCACTGATCATGCTGCAGTGTTCCCGTCAAAAGGTGAACTGCGACGCACTATTCAGGGAAATGGTTTGAGTATCAATAAGGAAAAAGTGGCGGAACCGGATCTTTTGGTGAACGGCGATTTCCTGATTGGCGGAAAATATATCCTGATACAAAGAGGTAAAAAGAACTATTTTCTTTTAATAGCAGAATAAAAAGCAAATGAAAAAGTCCCCGGCTGAGGGACTTTTTTTATTCTTATTTTCTAACTCGTTCACTGTAACTTCTGTCGCGGGTATCAACCTTAATCACTTCTCCGGCTGTTATAAAAAGCGGGACCATGATCTCGGCGCCCGTTTCAACTGTGGCAGGCTTTAATGCGGTAGAGCTGGCCGTATTTCCTTTTTCTCCCTGAATCGTCCGGGTAACCTCCAGTTCAACAAAAGGCGGAAGTTCTGCTGTAAGCGGAGTTTCGGTTTCGGCGTGAAAATTTATTTCAATGATTTGTCCTTCTTTCATCAGATCTGCATTCTCGATCATTTCAGGTGTAATTGAAACCTGTTCGAACGTTTCTGTATGCATAAAATTAAAACCCGCCTCATCCTTGTAAAGATACTGATAAGGACGACGTTCTACACGAACTGTGTTTATTTTGACCCCCGCATTAAATGTGTTGTCAATGACCTTCCCTGTCTTTATATTTTTCAGTTTCGTCCGTACAAATGCGGGACCTTTTCCCGGTTTTACGTGCTGGAATTGAACGATCGTAAAAAGTTGGTCGTTGAATTCAATTGTCAGTCCATTTTTAAAATCAGCTGTTGTTGCCATATATCAGATCTATAATTTAATTTTGAAGAATGGCGCAAAAATAGTAAAAAAATGAAAAAATGGCAGAAAAGCGATGAGTTTTAAATAATTATTGCCAATTAATTTATTTCCTTTTCAATTGATCCACACCTTGTTTCTTATAGGAGTCCAACTCGCATTTCAGTGAGCCTATAACCATATCAAATTCCAGCAACAACGGGATACGATCTTCGTCTTTTGTAATATAGAATTTTAATCCGTCCGACCGTTTCAATAGTTTTCCTTTATCTACACGGGGAGAAATAACATGACACTCTTTCGTACCCATTTTGGACTTGATTTTTTCGGTACCCAGGTATTTCACAGTCATCATAAAATATTCATCAGCATGGTAAACAGGAATTGTAAATTCTTCCCCCTTGTCGAGCTTGTCCAGGTAATTATGCTGCCGCAGATAAAAAAAGGCAGTTAGAATATCGGCCATATTATGTGGAACCTTTTTCCCGCCCGAACGTGTACTGGAAAGGGAATCGTTTTCCTGAAAAAAGCGGGTTTCGTTGTAATAACGATAGTTCCGTTCCTTGACATTGCGAATAAACTTATAAGGCAAGGTGGTTTCCGGATTCACCCAGCTTTCGTAAATATCGTGCACACTGAAAAGACGGTCGGTCACTCCCGTTGTGTTTCCTTCCAGATGGTAGTGAATGGCCGGCATACCTTCGTAAGTGGTATTCGTGGCTGTTAATTTCGCTTCTCCCCCCTTGAATACGCTGTAGCGTAAATCGTATTTTAGCTTTTCAACCGGCTGAGCTGCGGCTGAAAAAAAAATGAGCATAAAAAAAGTGAACAGTAAATTCTTCATGGCTTTAAATTAATTTCTTTGGAACACCGGCGATAAAATCTTTTAAATAAAATGGTTCAAAATAAGCCAGGTCCACAAATTGGTTAATCTCGAACGCTTTGTCCGATAAAGAACACATAAACTGTGCCGAAGTTTTTACGTCAGGTATAAATAAGGCGTTCGGATGAGTGATCACCGGCCTTAGTTTTTCAGAACCGTTTCCGAAAAAGGCAACAGGCCGTTCATTGAGCAAATCCAGAAATGAATTTTCATTGATTACTTTCGACTGTACTCCTTCAATCTCATTGTTTTGATGATCGTAAAGGGCCATGTAAACTTCCATTCTGCGGGCATCAATCATCGGGCAGCAGATGAGGCGGTCCGAATCGGGAATGTTCCATTGGTGTTTGTTTTCAATCACGTGGGCAGCCATGGACTGAAGGGGACACACTGCGATTAACGGAATATGATTAGCATAACAAAGTCCTTTCGCGAGTGAAACGCCAATACGCAAACCCGTATATGACCCCGGCCCTTTACTGACTGCAACGGCTGAAATTTTGTCAAAGGACAGGCGATTTCTTTGCATGATTTCCCGCACGTATACGCTCATCAACCGGGCATGGTTCATTCCCTCTGCATTTTCCATCACATCTGCTACTTTACCATTTACAGACAAGGCTATGCTGCAGATGTCAGTTGATGATTCTAAATTCAGAATAATAGACATCAGCGTTTATTTTGCGGCAAAGGTAAGTATATTGAAGGAATTTGTATATTGAGAGGTAAACTTCATATTGTTTGTTTGTTTTCATCGCTTTGTTATGTCCAATTCAAAATTTTTATATAGTTTTAGGTTCCAGAAACAAGCCATCATGACATATCGTACTGTAATAATTGATGATGACAAGTTAGCAAGACGCGTGTTGTTGCAAATTTTTGATCAGAATTTTCCTGAAATAGAAATAATCGGGGAAGCAGATTCGGTTGATGCTGGCGTTAATTTGATCCGATCGGTAAAACCGGATTTGGTTTTTTTGGATATTGAAATGCCCGACGGAACCGGCTTTGATCTGATCGACCGGCTTGAGGAAGTGAATTTCCGTTTGATTTTCACTACGTCTTACAGTGAATATGCGATTAAAGCGTTTAAATATTTTGCTTTCGATTATATTTTAAAGCCGGTGCTCCCTGAAAATGTAAAAGCGACAATTCTCAGGATCAAGGATATTCCTTTACGAAACAGTAAGAATCAAATTGAGATGCTGAAAAATCGCATTGAAGTAAAGGAAGAAAAGGAACCGACTATTGCACTTCCCGAAATGGATGGTTTTACGATCATTAAAGTAAAGAATATTATACGGTGCGAAGGCGAGCGCAATTATTCACGGGTTTTTTATAAAGACGGGACTTCGGTGCTGATCAGCCGGACTCTCCTTGAATTTGATCAACTGCTGGTGCCTCATGGGTTCTTCAGGATCCATCGTTCTCACCTGATCAATCTGGATTGTGTAAGCCGTTATCTGAAGGCAGAAGGGGGAATGGTGGAAATGACCGACCTGTCGAGGCTGAAGATTTCACCGAAGTACAAGGAAGAATTCCTGGATATGCTACTGCACAACAAACTTTAGTTTTTCTGTTCGTTCTTTGTCTTGGCAGGTCTTTTCTATTTATAAGGCTTGCCGGATGATTTGTTTTCCCCGGACAATCCTTTCCTTTCGTTGTCGTATTGTTTAGCCGGTAATTTTTAATGATGCCAATAACAAGTGACAGAATACTGAACGAGCCATTTGATTTTATCTAACCCTTCGAGCCGGAGAAAAGCAATGGCACCTAAAAGCAGTATCGTGAGGTCCTGGTATGCGACAGACGAGTGCGTTCGTTTGCCAGCCTCGTCCGTTCGATCGCCAGGTAGTCCCGCAGAATAATTTCCT
>JBDKTZ010000317.1:0-18789 GCA_039679975.1 Prolixibacteraceae bacterium | reverse complement strand
GACCAAGCCCGTTACCAAAATCAAGCGCTTTTTCGGTACACCACCAGTACTCTTCAAGGTTTTCACCCTTCCATGCAAATACGGGAATTCCGGCGACGGCAATAGCTGCTGCGGCATGATCCTGCGTGCTAAAGATATTGCAACTGGCCCACCGTACCTGCGCGCCAAGTTCAACCAGCGTTTCAATCAATACCGCAGTTTGAATGGTCATGTGCAGGGATCCTGTTATGCGGGCGCCCTTGAGCGGTTTTTCTGTCGCGTATTTCTTCCTGATCGACATCAGGCCCGGCATTTCTTTCTCGGCAATCTCAATTTCCTTTCTGCCAAATTCAGCAAGAGAAATGTCGGCAACTTTATAATCGGTTGTGGTCTTTGTCAGTGTAACCATTTTTATGTTTTTAAGTGCAGCAGCAAAGATAGTGTAACTATTAGAAAGACACAAATAGTCTTGAATAGGAAGTCATGAGTAGCGGGTAGCGGATAGTGAGTTGCAGGAAAGAGCCACGAGTAACCGGTCGCGGGAAATGATTATACTTTATCCAGGATAGTCATCACGGTATGCTTGTCCTTTTCCAGCTGAAATTTCAGTTCTTCTACCGAGCCGAATCTTTGTTCTTCTCTTATTTTTTTGATAAATTCAATTTCTATTGGTTTATTGTACAAGTCTCCTTCAAAATCAATAATATGCACTTCGATACTGCGATGGTCCGCATTGCTGATCGTGGGCCGGGTACCGATATTCATCATACCCCGGAAACGTTTCCTGTTGACATGAACGAAAACCGCATAAACACCGTAAGCCGGGATGATATTATTCGGGTCTGAAGCATGAATATTTGCCGTGGGAAACTGGATGCGGCGACCCAACTTTTGTCCTTCGATCACCGTTCCGTGCAGGCGAAAAGAATAACCCAGGTATTGATTGGCCTTTTCAACATTCCCGTTTTGCAAGGCATTTCTTATTTTGGTAGAGCTGATGTTGATGTCATCCATCAGCAAAACATCAAGTTTTTCAACAGAAAAATTGTATACGGAAGATAAGGTCTGCAGGACGTCAAAATCACCTTCCCTGTTTTTCCCAAATTTATGGTCGTAGCCTACGACCAACGTTTTGACCTGCAATTCACCCACAAGAATATCCCGGACAAATTCGATGTAACTTAACTGAGAAAATTCTTTTGTGAAAGGGTAGATAATTAAATGTTCAACTCCTGCCTTTTTAAGGAGATCATTTTTCTCTTCAGGCGTGGTAAGCAGACGAAGATTTCCTTCTCCGGGAAAGAGAATTAATCTGGGGTGCGGTGAAAAGGTAAATACAACCGATTCGCCTTTGGTTTGCCGGGCAATTTCTTTTAACCTGTGAATGATCTTCAGATGACCAAGATGGACGCCGTCGAACGATCCGGTGGTGATAACCGGATTCTTGACATGAAAATTGCTGATATCCTGGTAAATCTTCATGTTTTGTCAGTTTAAATTTATTCCTGCAAAAACAGAAATCGTTTCATTGTTGTTCCTGAGGTTCCGCTTTCGCGGGTTTGATTTTGAATACAGGAATTTTTGATAAAGCGCCAAAAATACTATTTTTTGTACGTTCATTCGTAGTAATAAACAATTAAAACCCAAACATGCCTCAAAAGATTTTAGATGAGATTATCCGAATACTGTGTAAATTATTATTTTTACCGGTCGTTTTTAATATTAAAACACTTTGGTTGTGAGAAAGTCACTTGTTTTTATTATTGCCGTGATAGCCATTGCCTGCAATGATGCTTCACTGTATACGATCCATGGCCGGATCAGTAATGCAGAAGGAAGATATATTTACCTGGATGAACTGAAGTTGAGGTCGACGGTCAATGTTGACTCCGTTAAACTGAATGAAGACGGGAAGTTTAGTTTTAAGGGAAAGGTGAGTTATCCTACGTTTTTCTTGCTCAGGCTAAGCGGGAACATGAAAAATTTCGTGACATTGCTGGTCGACTCTGCTGAGCAAGTCGAAGTGTCGGGAGATGCAGCTAATTTTTCAAGGGACTATCTGGTGAAGGGATCCGAAGGTTCAGCTTTGGTACAGGAACTGAATAAACGGCTGAGCGAAACAAAGCATAAGCTTGATTCGATCAGGTCGCTGCAGCTTTCTTTCAGGAACGAAGTCGGTTACGAACAAAGAAGGCCACAATGGGAAAATGAATACGAGCAGGTAAGGCAGGCGCAAATAAATTATTCAAAAAAATTTGTAGAGTCTCATCCTTTTTCGATGGCGAATGTTCTGGCCCTGTACCAGAAATTTGATGATGATACTTACGTTGTTCAGGATCTTCAGTCTTTGAAAGTTGCTGCTTCCGCCCTGAATTCATTTTTTCCTGAATCAGAACATGTGAAGGCTTTATATGCCAATACGGTAAAGCTTATGCAGGATGAGAGAAGTGCGAGGCTTAGCCGTTTTATTCAACAGGAAGGGGAGAATAGTCCTAACATTACTTTGCCTGATCCTGACGGCAAAATGATTTCATTGTCATCGCTGCGGGGAAAATATGTGTTACTGCATTTCTGGAGTTCTGCCGACAGAGGATCCAGGATCATGAACCCGGTCTTGGTTGAGTTGTATCAAAAATATCATGCAAAAGGTTTTGAAATTTATCAGGTTAGTGTGGATACGAACCGCTACGACTGGATCAACGCGATTGATCAGGACGGTCTGAACTGGGCTAATGTCGGAGATATGGAAGGAAGTCGCATTGCGATAACTACGTATAACGTGACTGAACTCCCGTTTAACTACCTGTTAAACAGAGAGGGCATTATCGTGGGTAAAAATATGGCAGGATCGGCGTTGGATAAACTACTTGGTGAGGCGTTGTAAATGCAAATCTTCTTTCGTTTGCAACAAATGTTGATCAGAAAAAATCTTTTAAACTATATCTTTGGCAACATCACCGCGTTCCATTAATTGTGATTTGATCACCCCGGGAAATAAAATATACTTTATCTCCGATGTGCATCTTGGGGCTCCGGCGCTGACTAACAATGCCGAGCGGGAGCGCCTGTTTGTGCAGTGGCTTGATGAGATCAGAAAAGATGCTGCCATGCTCTTTCTGATGGGTGATATTTTCGATTACTGGTTTGAATACAGGAAAGTGGTTCCCCGTGGATTTACAAGGGCTTTGGGGAAAATCGCGGAAATAGCAGACTCGGGAATTCCGGTTCATTTTTTCACCGGAAATCATGATATCTGGGTTTTTGACTATTTGCCAACGGAATTGGGGATTGACGTGCATCATCATGAAATGCGTGCTACTTTTTCAGGCAAGCGTTTCTTTCTGGCCCATGGTGATGGATTGGATCCGTTTGATAAAGGGTATAACCTGATGAAGAAATTTTTTACCAACAGGTTTTTACAATGGTGTTTTTCTCACGTTCATCCTAATCTGGGTATAGCCCTGGCACAGGGATGGTCCAGAAAAAGCAGAATGGCCAAAGGTGAGGGGATACCGTTTAAAAAAGATAAGGAAGGGCTTTACATCTTTGCAGAGTCCGTTCTTGAAAAGGAAGAGATCGATTATTTTGTTTTTGGACATCGGCATTTATTGCTGGATATGCCAGTCGGGAAAAATGGCCGGTATATCAACCTGGGCGACTGGATTTCGCATTTTTCGTATGGTGTTTTTGATGGTGAGAAGTTTGAATTAAAGAGATATAAGGAAGATAAGAAGATAAGAAGATAAGAAGAACGTTGTTGTTATGACAAAGAAATTATATACAAAAATCATTGGAACCGGAAGTTGCATTCCTCCAAAAGTGATTAAGAATGATCATTTTCTGAGTTATACATTTTATGATCAGGCAACAGGGAAACCTTTTGATAAATCGAATGATGAAATGATCCGGAAATTTCGTGAGATTACCAACATCTCGGAACGGCGGTGGGTAAATGACGATCAGGTCAATTCGGATATAGCGGCGCTGGCAGTCAGTGATGCCTGTGAATCATCAAAGGTTGATAAGGAAACGCTCGATTTTATAATTTTCTGTCATAACTTCGGCGATGTGCAACCGGGTAACACCAGGGTGGATACTTTGCCGGGATTGGCAAACAGGGTTAAAAAGATATTAAACATCAAAAACCCGGGGTGTATTTGTCACGATATTATTTCAGGTTGCCCGGGCTGGACGCAGGGGATGATCGTTGCCGATGCCTATATTCGCAGTGAGACGTTCAGACGTGGGATAGTGATTGGTGCCGATACTTTATCGCGTATTTCCGATCCGCACGACCGGGATACCATGATCTATTCGGACGGGGCGGGGGCCACGATTGTGGAGGCTGTTGAAAGTGAAGAACCTGTCGGAATCCTGTCTCACAGCAGCCGTTCCGATTCGAATCCTTACATGAATCTGTTAACTTTTGGGAAATCGAATAACCCCGACTACGACAGTAAGGAAAAGCTCATTAAAATGATGGGGCATAAGGTGTATGTATATGCTTTGAGTTTTGTCCCCGGAGTAGTGAAAGAAAGTATTGATAAAGCAGGTTTGAAACTAAACGATATAAAAAAGGTCCTTATTCACCAGGCGAATGAAAAAATGGATGAAGCCATTCTTAAGGGGGTATTTAAACTCTATCATGAGAAAGAAATCCCTGAAGGACTGATGCCGATGAGCATTGACAAGCTTGGGAATTCTTCCACCGCCACGGTGCCAACCTTACTCGATCTCATTGCGAAAGGCAAAATGAACGGGCAAAAAATACACGATGGCGATTACATCATCTTATGCTCTGTTGGAGCAGGGATGAATGTCAATTCGATTGTGTACAGGTGGTAAAAAGCGCAGAGCATGGGGCACAGAGCATAGCGGAGAAAGGAGAACGGAAACCGGACACCGGAAGACTGCAGCACGAATATTCAGATTCCGGATTACCGGATTCTCAGACTGTCTGAACATCCGAACATCTGTCTTTCATCCTGGTTCTTGTGTCTTGATACTTGTGTCTTGCGCCTAACTACTAATTTCTCACGGCTTACGACTTTATGTCGATTTCTGTTACCATTTAACCGGCTCCAGGCCATGCTGCTGCAGGAAATCATTGGCGCGACTGAAGTGTTTGTTTCCGAAGAAGCCGCGGCTGGCAGAAAGCGGTGACGGATGGACGGAAGTCAGAACCAAATGACGCCCCTGGTCAATAAATTCTCCTTTGCGAATGGCATAGTTTCCCCAAAGAATAAAAACGACATGTTCCTTTTGCTCATTGATCTTGTGGATGACGGAATCGGTAAATGTTTCCCACCCTTTTCCCTGGTGTGAACCGGCTTGATGAGCGCGGACAGTCAGCGTGGCGTTTAGAAGTAATACTCCCTGCGTGGCCCATGGTGTTAAATTTCCGCTTTCCGGAATTGGTTTTCCAACGTCCTGCTTCAATTCCTTGAAAATATTATGCAGGCTTGGAGGGAACTCGACTCCGTCGTTGACTGAAAAGCAAAGTCCGTGTGCCTGTCCTGGACCATGATAAGGATCCTGCCCAAGGATTACTATTTTTAACAGGTCGAACCGGCACTGGTCAAATGCATTAAAAATCAGCCTGGCAGGAGGGTATATTTTTTTTGTACGATACTCTTCACGGATGAACTCCGTTAATTTTTTAAAATAGTCTTTCTCAAACTCATCAGACAGAATGGGTTTCCAGCTTGATTCAATTTTGACGTCCATAAAATGGCTTTTATTTTTCAAAGCTAAAATAATCAATCCCTCAGGTATTCCATACGGTTCAATTGTTTTCCTTCTCGATTATTTCTATTTTTGAGTAAAGGGCGGGGAGAACGGAGACAAGAGACAAGGAATTCTCAGATTCCCGGATTCTCAGACTGTCAGACTATCTGAATATCTGAGTGTATGATTGTCTTTCTTTCATTCCGGTTCCTGGTTATTGTGTCTTGTCTTTGCCGCTTACATAAATTTCGATGGGTATGGAGATATTCTATCTAATAGCCGGATTAACAGTCGGCTTTATTGTTGCTTTTCTTGTTTTTCGGCTGAAAGGGGTAAACTCTGAGAGCGGACTAACGGCTATTCGTACGCAATACGAGAAAGAACTGATCAGACTGGGAGAAAAGGCTGTTTACCTTCAGAACGAAAAGGATCAGTTGTCGGCACGTATAGAGCGTTCTGAAACAGAAAAGGAGGAGCAAATAAGAAAATTGGCAGGTGCTGAGACTGAATTGGTTCATCTTCACGACAAGCTGGTAACGCAAAAGAAGGAAGTGGAAGATTTGCAAAAGAAGTTTACTACTGAGTTTGAAAATGTAGCACACCGGATATTGAAACAGAACTCTGACGAATTTACGCAGGTTAACCAGAAAAATATTAACGGAATCCTTGATCCGTTGAGGGAAAAAATTCAACGCTTTGAGAGCAAGGTGCAGGAAACCTATGAAAAAGGTTTAAAGGATCAAACTGATCTGAAAGCAGAGCTAAAGAAGCTGCAGGATCTGAACCTTAAAATTAGTGACGATGCCACTAACCTGACGCGGGCTCTCAAAGGTGACGTAAAAAAGCAGGGAAATTGGGGTGAAGTGGTACTGGAACGGATCTTGGAACGGTCGGGACTAACAGAAGGACGTGAATATGAAAAGCAGTATAGTCTGGCGGGTGACGAGGGCGTGAGACTGCAGCCCGATATTGTGATTCATTTGCCGAAACAAAAACATATTGTCGTTGATTCAAAAGTTTCGCTTGTGGCCTACGACAGGTTAATCAATGCTCCTGATGATATCTCCCGGCAGCAGTTTACCAGGGAACACCTGGTGAGTGTGAGAGGTCACGTCAAATTATTAAAGGAGAAACATTACCAGCTTATTCCGGAACTGAGTACGCCCGATTTTGTATTGCTTTTTATTCCGATTGAATCATCGTTTAGTTTGGCCGTTCAGGCAGATCAGGAATTGTTCACTTATGCCTGGGATAATAAAGTGGTTATTGTAAGTCCGTCAACATTATTTGCTACTTTGCGAACAATTGCTTCGATCTGGCAGCAGGAAAACCAAACCCGGAATGCACTTGAAATTGCCAGACAGGGAGGTGCTTTGTATGATAAGTTTGCAGGGTTTATCAATGATCTTGAAAAAATTGGCATCAATCTGGACCAAACCAGGAGAAATTATGATGCGGCCATGGGCAAGTTATACACGGGTAAGGGAAATTTATTGCGTTCGGCCGAAAAGCTTCGTGAGCTGGGCGCAAAAACCAGTAAGGAACTGCCTAAACAGTTGATGGAGGAATGAGTTATAAGTAATTAGTCGTAAGTCGTAAGTCGTAAGTATCAAGAAGTAACGAGTAGCGAGTAATGAGCGACACCGGTGTCCCGTCTCCTGTGTCCGCTTTGCTTCTCAGGCCAGCATCTTTTTACTGAGCAGGTCATCTTGGGATGAGAATCCTGAAATAATCCTCATTCCCGGAAGCAGCCACTCCGTGTCATGGCTGGAACATAAAACCGTTTTGTTGGTAGCTGTGACATAATCAATAAAAAATTGCTTTTGCTTTTCATCAAGTGCTGATGTCGGTTCATCAAGCAGTAATACCGGCCGGTCAAGCAGCATAATCATTGCCCACCCCAGTTTTTGCCGATCACCGCCTGAAATGTCGATAGTATTTTTTTGAAGGATTTCGGGTGGCAAACTCACGAGACGGATTTTTTCGGCGAGTACTTCAATGGAATAATTCACATGCTTGTTTGATGAATACGTGAATATTTCTTCAAACACTTCGCTGACTTTTCCATTTGGGAAGTCAATATCCTGGCTGAGGTAACCGATCTGGCTTCTGACCAGTTGCATATTGCCTGGTTTTACCTCAGTATGGTTGAAGCGGATAGTCCCCTGATCGGCATCAATAAAGCCCATGATCAGCTTCAAGAGGCTTGTTTTACCACTTCCGGAAGGTGCAGTCAAGACGACTTTTTCACCGGTAAGTATTTTCAGATTGTATTGGTCAAGTATCTGCCGGTTTCCTAACCTGAGAGATATATTCTGAATTTGGATCATGAAGAACAAGAAAAAACGGATGACAAAAAATGCCGGCCTGGATGCCGGCGATTTATTTCTGTTAGCTGGCTTTTAGACGCTGCGCGTCGCCTTGTTCTATTTTTGAGGCTGCGTACGCCTTTGAAATTTTGATGTTTTTGACGCCATCGGTCGGGCTCTCGAACATGGCGTCGATCATGATGCTTTCGCAAATTGCGCGAAGGCCCCGCGCGCCCAATTTAAATTCGATTGCTTTGTCTACAATGAATTCCAGGGCATCTTCTTCAAAGCTCAGTTCAATGGCATCCAGTTCAAACAATTTGATATACTGTTTGATCAGGGAATTTTTCGGTTCTGTCAGGATATTTCTTAATGCTTGCCGGTCGAGAGCCTGCAAATAGGCCAGAACAGGGAGTCTCCCGATAATTTCAGGGATGAGTCCATAGCTTTTCAGATCTTGCGGCGAAATGTACTGCAACAAATTGGAACGATCGATCGTTTCGACAGCTTTGTGAGCTCCATAACCTACTACCTTGGTATTTAGTCGGTTGGCGATCTTTTTTTCGATGCCGTCGAAAGCACCGCCGCAGATGAAAAGAATGTTCTTCGTGTTAACGGGGATCATTTTTTGCTCGGGGTGCTTGCGGCCTCCCTGTGGCGGTACGTTCACGACTGAGCCTTCCAGAAGTTTCAGCAATCCTTGTTGTACGCCCTCTCCCGACACGTCGCGGGTGATGGATGGATTGTCTCCTTTGCGGGCAATCTTATCGATTTCATCGATGAAAACAATTCCCCGCTCAGCAGCGTCCACATTGTAGTCAGCAGCCTGAAGGAGTCGGGTCAGCAAACTCTCGACATCTTCGCCTACATAACCTGCTTCGGTCAGAACAGTTGCATCCACAATGGTGAAAGGCACGTGCAACATCCTGGCTATAGTTCGGGCTAACAAAGTTTTTCCTGTCCCTGTTTGTCCAACTAATATAATGTTGGATTTTTCGATTTCTGTTTCATCCTGCTGAACCTTTTGGTTCAGCCTTTTGTAATGGTTATACACGGCTACGGAAAGGACTTTTTTTGCCTGTTCCTGTCCAATCACATATTGATCGAGAAATTCTTTAATTTCTTTTGGTTTCAGGAGCTTAACTCCGCTGAGGTCGAATTCGGTATCTTTTCTGAATTCTTCTTCAACAATGGCATAAGCCTGTTCGATGCAACGGTCGCAAATATGACCCTCCATTCCTGCAATCAAAAGGTTTACGTCTTTTTTCTCCCGTCCACAAAAAGAACATTTGTCCATATTTGAATCTCCTTCTTAAATACTCTTAGCTTTTCACCAAAATCTCGTCAATCATACCGTATGCTTTCGCTTCTTCTGAAGTCATCCAGTAGTCGCGGTCCGCATCTTTTTCTACCTGTTCGTAGGTTTTGCCGGCATGTTTGGCTATAATTTCATATAATTCCCTTTTCAACTTCAAAATTTCCCTTGCAGTGATTTCAATATCCGATGCCTGTCCCTGAGCTCCTCCCATGGGCTGGTGAATCATAATTCTGGAATGCTTCAATGCCGAACGTTTCCCTTTATTTCCTGCAGTAAGTAAGACGGCACCCATTGAGGCAGCCATCCCGGTACAAATAGTGGCAATATCAGGTGAAATATACTGCATGGTGTCATAAACGCCTAAACCTGCATGAACAGAGCCCCCCGGAGTGTTGAAATAGATCTGGATATCTTTGTTCGGATCGGTCGATTCCAGGAACAATAACTGAGCCTGAATGATATTGGCGATATAATCGTCGATAGGCGTACCCAGGAAGATGATCCTGTCCATCATTAACCGGGAAAATACGTCCATCGATGCCACATTCAGCTGTCTCTCTTCGATGATATAAGGCGTTAAGCTATTGGTAAACAACGATTCATAACGGTGCATATTCAGGCTGCTGATGCCAATATGCCTGGTCGCGTATTTATTAAATTCTTTCTGGTCGAACATAGTTTTATCCTCCTGTTTTAAAAGAAAACTTTGTAAAATCCGGAAAGCTTGCCAATGGAACTTCCATGAACATAGTCAGGCCGGTTTTTACAAAGTTAAAAAAATAACTTTTGAAATGAGCATGATTTGCAAAAACACCACTACGGGTGATTATTTGTCCGTCATGCCTGCTGCCCAATGAAGTAAACCGCATTCCAAACAGGGCGGTTAATTTTCAAGTAATTTATTAAATTCTTCCTGGCTGATCTCCTTTTCTTCGAGCGTGACTTTTGTTTTGATCACGTCAAGAATTTTGTCTTCTTCCGCTTTCGTAAACAACCGCTTTCTTTCTTCTTCATTTTTCATCATTTGTGCTGCATAGTTCTCCAGGTGCTCATCGGGAACGTTAAACATTCCGTACTGACTGAACTGCATGGCTGCAATTCGCTTTCCTTCAGCCTTGATGTCATCTTCTGTCACTTCAACACCATGGTCTTTGACCAGCCTGTCCCGGATAAGCTGCCAGCGCAAATCTTTCATGAAATTCGGAAAATCATTTTCAATTTGCTCATCTGTTAAATTCTTGTTAGTCACCTTGATCCAGCGTTTAAGGAATTCTTCGGGCAACTCCATATTCACTTTTTCGATCAATGTTTCCCGGGTATCGATTGCAAATTTATAATTGCCTGAGAAAATGAAATTATCCTGAAGTTCTTTTTTTATGGTGTTCCGGAAATCTTCTTCAGTTTTCACTTCCGTGTTTTCACCAAACGCTTTTTTGAAGAGTTCTTCATTGATCCCGGCTGGCTTGAAACGAAGAACTTCAAGGATGATGAAGCGGAAATCACCTTCAACTTTCTCTGCATCTTCGTGTGAAAGATTCAGTAGATGACCAACTTCATGGCGGTTTTCGTAAGCTTTTATCGGATCCAGAACGATACTGTCGCCGGTTTTCTTTCCGATAATTTCGTTTTTGATCGTTTCGTCCTTGATCAGGTCGACCGAGACGATCACTCTATCGGCTTTAATGCCGTCCTGAATTTCATTGCCTTCTGCATCCAGTTGAATAAAATTACCACGAAGCAGATCTTTTTCTCCTGCTTCTTCCACCTGAACATTTTCGCCAAAACGACCGGTATATGCCTCAACTTGTTTATTTACCGTATCTTCGTCAACAGTAATCGTGTAATATGTGAATTTGTTCCGTTTGTCAAGCTTGACTTCAATATCAGGAGCCATGGCGAGGTCAAAGACAAATTCAAAATCCTCGTCTTTTTCCCAGTTAATAGGAGGTTGTTTTTCTTCATTAGGAAGAGGGTCTCCCAAAACGCTAAGTTTTTCGTTAATAAAGTATTGTGACAAGTTTTGAGATAACATTTTATTCACTTCATCAGCGATGACCGCTTTTCCGTACATCTTTTTAATCAGTCCCGCAGGTACCATTCCTGGTCTGAATCCAGGCATATTTGCCTTTTTGCGATAATCTTTCAGTACCTTTTCGACCGTGGGTTCGTAATCATTTTTTTCGATTTTCACAGTGATGGTGGCGTTCAACGCATCGATGTTCTCTTTTGTAATATTCATAAAATTCCACTACTTAATATTGTTGGAAAAATTTTGGCAAATAACAGGTTGCCTTTGTGTCAGGATTATAATCTGACGAAATAAAATTAATAAAAACCGCTTGTTTGAATGATTCATTCAAACATAGCGGCTGAGTTTTCAGTGCGGACGAAGGGACTCGAACCCCCACGCCGTGTGGCACTAGATCCTAAGTCTAGCGCGTCTACCAATTCCGCCACGCCCGCTAATTGAGGCGCAAATATAAAGCTAATTTTCAAAGTACCAAAGTATTCTTGAGGTCAGATAGCCGGATAATTAACGGTGATTTCTTATTCGGTACAGATGGTCATGTTGATAATACCATCGATTCTGCTGTTCAGTGGTTTGGCTATCGTAAGGAAAAATTTTGTCCCAGATAAACCCGCCGTACATCTTCGTCGCCTGCCAGTTCTTCGGCTGTGCCCGCCTTCATAATTGAACCTTCAAAAAGGAGGTATGACCGATCGGTAATCGAAAGTGTTTCATGGACATTGTGGTCCGTGATCAATACGCCAATATTCTTTTCAACGAGTTTTCTGACAATTTCCTGAATGTCTTCTACCGCGATGGGATCGACGCCGGCAAAAGGCTCGTCCAGCAAGATAAATTTAGGATCAATAGCCAATGCCCGGGCTATTTCAGTTCTCCGGCGTTCACCTCCTGACAACTGGTAACCTTTGCTTTTCCGGATGTGCTGAAGTCCGAATTCCTGAATTAAAGATTCCAGTTTTTCTTTCTGGTAATCTTTCTGATAATCAGTCATTTCGAGTACTGCCTTCAGATTATCCTCGATACTTAGTTTACGAAAAACAGAGGCTTCCTGCGCCAGATAGCCAATTCCTTTTTTTGCCCGTTTATAAACAGGAAGTTTGGTAATTTCTTCGTCATCGAGGAAAATCTTTCCTGACAGAGGCTGGATTAGTCCTACGATCATGTAGAATGAGGTCGTCTTCCCTGCGCCGTTCGGCCCCAGGAGACCAACAATCTCGCCCTGGCTGACCTCGAAGGAAACACCTTTTACAACCGTTCTTTTACGGTATTTCTTGACAATATTTTCTGCTCTTAGTATCATTCAGGTTCAAAGATATTGCTAAAATTTAAGACGGTCAAATGGTATATGATTACAAGGTTGGAAGGTAGCAGGGGAGCGCAGGTTACTATGGTGCATTGGACGCCGTGTATGGCGGAAAAATAATTTCTTTATGCTGGGTTCCATTTTCTCTTCTCCGGTTTCAGGTTTCCATTCTCCGTTCACATCTTCTCCAGTTCTTCATCTGCCTTTTTGTTTACTCTCTTTGAAATAATAATACCTATTTCATAAAGGAACACCAGGGGGATACATACCATGATCTGACTGAACACGTCGGGAGGAGTAATAATAGCCGATATGATCAGCAGTACAATGTATGCATGTCGCCTGTATTTGCTCATCATATCGGGAGTAAGGATCCCTACTTTACTCAAAACATATACAACAACCGGCAATTCAAAAATGATGCCGCTGGCCAGCGTAATGGATGTGACTGTATTGATGTATGATAAAATATTGATCTGATTGGCCACAGAGTTACTGATGGAGTATGACCCTAAAAAGTGAACAGAAAGGGGAACAATTAAATAGTATCCAAAAAGTACTCCCAGAATAAAAAGAACAGACATATAAAATACGGCTCCTGTTGAGTATTTGCGTTCTTTTTCATAAAGAGCAGGTTTGATGAATCTCCAGATCTCATAGATCACGTAGGGTGAAGCAATAATCAGGCCGACAATGACTGAGGTCCAGAAATGTGTCATAAACTGACCGGACATATTGATACTGATCAGTTGAAATTCTTTCGTATTGATCCGGACTGAATCGGTTCCAAGGAAATCGGCGAGCAGGCCAAACATTCTGTTTGTCCAGAAATCGGGTCTTTTGGGGCTGAAAATAATCTTATCGAAAATGATATCTTTCTCAATAAACGCAAGTACTGAAAAGATCACAATGGCCAGGAAAGACCGAATAATGTGCCATCTTAGTTCTTCCAAATGTTCAAGGAATGACATTTCCTCTTTCGGCGCTTTTACTTTTTTTTCTCTCTTTTTGCTTTTTGTTTCGGTCATTTCCGGAATTCGTTTGGGAGTTATCAAATTAAATCAGTCAAAAAACAGGGACAAATATAGCTAGAATTCATGTTGGAGACATTGTTTGAAAGCTTAAAATTTTCACATGATGAATTTAAACAAAAATGAGGACTTTTTCTTTTGAGTCATCTATTTTCAGGTGGTCGGAGGTATTTTCAACAGATTTCGGACGGAACGTTAAAATTATTCCGGATTATTCATTTATTGAGACTTGTTTCGGTTGGTTTGATTTATATTTGCCAAATTTTGAATTACTAAGAAAATGTGGAATTGGTTCGTTCGGATTATTTTGCGTAACCGGATTGCTGTTTTGATCGTGTTCGGATTGGTCACTGTTTTTATGGGATTTAAGGCGATGAAGGTCCAGTTTTCCTATGAAATGAACAAGATGTTGCCCGAAGATGATGCAACTTACAAAGGATATCAGGAATTCAGGCAACGTTTTGGCGAAGACGGAAGTGTGATCGTTTTGGGAGTTACCAATCCGGATATTTTTAAGCTGGAAGAATTTACTGAATGGTATGATCTTGGAAACAACATCAGGGAAATAGAAGGTGTTCAGGAAGTTGTCAGTATCGCCCGGACCGTGGTTATTGAGAAGGATACTGTTATCAGGAAATTTACTTACCGTTCGCTGGTTTCGAAGCGACCGTCCACCCAGGCTGAAGTAGACAGTATACGCAACGTTTTGTTTTCCATGCCTTTTTACAAGGGATTGCTGTATAACCGGCAAACCAATTCCTATCTGATGGCCATTACGCTGACCAGGGAAAATGTCAATGCGAAAGGACGCATCCGGGTAGTAAATCAACTTACAGATCTCGTAAACCAATACCAAAAGGAGAATAGTCATCAGGTTCACTGTTCCGGATTACCGTACATCAGGACGGTGACTACGACCAAGATCAAGAATGAACTATTCCTTTTCATTATTCTGTCTATGGCGGTGGCAGCCTTTATTATGCTTTTGTTTTTCAAATCATTACGTGTGGTATTTTCATCTTTACTCTTAGTTGCCATGAGTATTGTATGGGCCATGGGCATTATAGTGGTACTGGGTTATAAAATTACGATCCTCACGGGTGTTATTCCTTCTTTGATTGTCATTATTGCCATTGAAAACTGTATTTACATCCTCAATAAATACCATTTGGAATATATCACACATGGAAATAAAGTCAGGGCTTTAGCGCGTACGATCAGGCGTATTGGATTTGCGTCACTGATGACCAATACGGCTACTGCAATGGGGTTTATGGCTTTTGTCCTGGTTGATAATAAGATGTTCAGTGAATTCGGACTGGTCACTTCCATCAATATTATGCTCGAATTCCTGCTGACGATTACATTATTCCCGATTTTCCTGAGTTTTATGAAGCCTCCGAAGGAAAGGCATACCAGGCATCTCGAAAGCAATTTGCTGGGAAAACTTACGGAGCTGATTATCGAAGTGATTACCGGTCACCGTAAAAAAGTTTATATGGCTTCACTGCTTGTTGTACTCATTAGTTTATATGGACTGAGTCGGATGAAGACATCAGGAAAAGTGGTCGACGATCTGGCAAAGGATGATCCGATATACTCCGATTTGAAATACTTTGAGTCAAACTACGGCGGGGTCATGCCTTTTGAGGTATCGGTTGATACAAAGAAGCCCAAAGGGGTGATGCGTCTGACCACTTTGAAAAAGATTGACCAGTTGCAGGATTATTTCAAACAGTATCCGGAGTTTTCAAGGCCTGTATCACTGGTGGAGATGGTCAAATTTGCACGCCAGGCCTTTTATTCGGGTGACTCGGCGAAATACACGTTGCCACGGGAAATGGAAAAGAATTTTATTTTGTCATATATCCCGGGATCGGGAGGAGCAGGCGGGGCTTCATTAAAATCATTTATTGATTCGTCCGGACAGATTACCCGGATCAGTTTCCAGGTGGCCGATCTTGGAACCAATGATATGGAGGCCTTACTGTCAAAGATCAGACCGGCTGTCGATTCCATCTTTGAATCCGGCACCTATCGCGTTGATATAACGGGGAACAGCGTGGTTTACGCGAGGGGAACAAATTTCCTGATCAATAATCTGGTCGAGAGTGTGCTTATCGCCGTCCTCTTAATCTCGCTTCTGATGGTGATTATGTTCCGCTCGTTCAAAATGATCCTGATTTCGATGGTGCCTAACCTGATACCTCTTCTTGTTACTGCGGCTATCATGGGGTACAGCGGCATTCCGTTAAAGCCTTCGACACTGATCGTATTCAGCATTGCCCTGGGAATTTCGGTCGACAATGCCATCCAATACCTGGCCCGTTACCGCCATGGACTGAAAATGAGTAATAACAATATCGGGGAATCGGCTGTTGGTGCGTTGCGTGAAGCTTCGTTCAGCATGATCTATACTTCCGTTGTGCTGGTATTTGGCTTTAGCGTATTCACCATTTCTGATTTCGGAGGAACAAAAGCATTGGGCCTGCTCATTTCATGTACGCTGTTTGTCGCTATGTTTTTCAATATCGTGGTGCTGCCTTCTTTTTTGATGAGCCTTGACAAGTATGCCCTTTCCAGGGTATTTACGGAAGATGCGATCATCGGACTTGATGAAGAGAATGGTTTGGAAGAGAAAGAGGAAGACTCAGAAGGTTTGAAATGAGCATGTTGCTTTACACGAATTCATTCGTATACAGGCATCTTTCTGAGTTTTTTTCAATGTAGTCCGTTGTTCTGTATGCGACAAGATTTATTTAAAAATCTTGTTTCCTGAGAATTTCCCCAGAAAGACATCGCGGATAATGACCCCGGGAAACCTTTGAAATGCTTTGAATTTTCAGCTGAAGACGTCAAAGAAGGCAAAAAGAAAAAAATCATTTCGAATTACAACAGATTTTATCTATCTTAGATTTCTGGTATTTGACAGGTTGAAGAGATCAAATAAATATAAAAAGGAATTATAAGGTGAAAAATGAGCTTGAATTAACTGATCAGCTCCGGAAATATTTTGGTTTTGACCGGTTTAAAGGTCAGCAGGAAGAAGTTGTCAGAAGTGTGCTGGGGGGATATGACTCATTTGTTTTGATGCCTACGGGCGGGGGAAAATCGTTATGTTATCAACTTCCCGCTATGATTATGGAAGGAACGGCTATCGTTATTTCGCCGCTGATTGCCCTGATGAAAAATCAGGTGGATTCTATACGGAGCCTGGGAAATGATGATGGGATAGCCAATTTTTTGAATTCATCTTTATCAAGGCAAGCCATTCAACAGGTAAAGGATGATGTCGCCGCCGGCAAAACCAAGTTGCTTTATGTTGCTCCTGAATCGTTGACCAAACAAGAGAACATCGACTTTCTTAAAAGTGTTAGAATTTCGTTTTACGCTATTGACGAGGCGCATTGTATCTCAGAATGGGGCCATGATTTTCGACCGGAATACCGGCGGATCAGGCCTATTATCCAGGAAATCGGTGAAGCGCCGGTGATGGCATTGACTGCAACGGCAACTGCAAAAGTTCAGCATGATATTCAAAAAAACCTTGGGATGCTGAATGCGAAAGTATTTAAGGCATCATTTAACAGGCCTAATTTATATTATGCAGTTAAGGCCAAGGTAAAACCAGAGGCTCAAATTATACGGTTCATCAAGGAAAATGAGGGTAAATCGGGAATAATTTATTGCCTTAGCCGTAAGAAAGTAGAAGAACTGGCTGAATTGTTAAGAGTGAACGGGATCAAAGCACTGGCTTATCATGCGGGGATGGATTCGGCAACCCGATCAGGGAATCAGGATAAATTTCTGATGGAGGAAGTCGACGTGATCGTGGCTACTGTGGCGTTTGGAATGGGGATCGATAAGCCGGATGTTCGCTTTGTGATCCATTACGACATACCAAAAAGTCTGGAGGGATATTATCAGGAAACAGGTCGCGCGGGTCGGGATGGAGGTGAAGGACAATGTATTGCTTTTTACTCCTATAAAGATATTCAGAAACTGGAGAAGTTTATGCAGGGAAAACCTGTAGCTGAACAGGAAATCGGAAGACAATTGTTGCTGGATACCGCTTCATATGCCGAATCGGCTGTTTGCAGGCGCTTTATTCTGCTCAATTATTTCGGGGAATCGCTTGATGAGCCTTGCGGAAACTGTGACAACTGTCTGAATCCCAAAGAGCAGGTTGAAGCCGGCGATGAAGTCCACAGAGCCCTTCTCGCTATTCGGGAAGTGAAGGAGAAATACAAGGCGGAACATATTTCAGATATCCTGACAGGAAAAATCACCTCAGCAGTCAAGTCATTCCATCATGATGAGCTGGAATCGTTTGGAAACGGTGACGACCATAGCGCCCGTTTCTGGAATGCCGTGTTCCGGCAGAGCATGGTTGCAGGCCTGATCAGTAAGGACATTGAAAACTACGGGTTGCTAAAGCTAACGGGCAAAGGAAATTCCTTTATTGAACATCCCGGTTCTTTTTTGCTGGTGCGTAATCATAATTACGATGAGCTGGAGGAAGAGGCCAATATGGTTGGTGCGCCTGCAGGGGGAGCTGCGGGAGATCCTGAGTTATTTGAAATGTTGAAAGATCTTAGGAAGTCCGTGGCAAAAAAGCATAACCTGCCGCCGTTTGTGATTTTCCAGGACCCTTCATTATCTGACATGTCTATTCAATATCCGATCACCATCGAGGAACTGAAAAATATTCAGGGAGTAGGAGAGGGGAAAGCCCGGAGATACGGGGCTGAGTTTGTTGGTCTGATACGCGCCTATGTCGAAGATAATGACATTGAGCGTGCTCAGGACATGGTGGTTAAAAGCGTGGCCAATAAATCGAGGATGAAGGTTTCAATTATTCATAGTATCGACCGAAAAATCTCACTGGAAGATATTGCCGAATCAAAGGGAATAGAGATGAGCGAGTTGATTTCCGAAATTGAGGTCATTGTCAATTCAGGAACCAGGATCAATATCGATTACTACATCGATGAGGTAATCGACGAAGATCATCAGGAGGAAGTCTTTGAGTATTTTCGCGAAGCAGAGGATGACTCAGTGGAATTCGCGTTGAAAGAACTCGGAGAAGACGA
>JBDKTZ010000197.1:0-5195 GCA_039679975.1 Prolixibacteraceae bacterium | reverse complement strand
TATTCGAAATCTATTCCAGGGATGAAAAAGGGCACCGTTCTATCAAGTATGAGCAGATTGCAGAGATATACGGAGATTCTTATCGTTCCACCTTGCAAAATCATTATTACAAATCGGCTAATTTCGAGAGTCAAACTTCTTCTTTGACTCTCTCCTGGTTTTCTTCAATTGATAATACCGAAATAGCGGTAGAATTTAATTACCACACAAAACAAGGAGACATGGGAACTTCCCGGATCATAGGGGTGAACGATCTCGGAAGCTCGACGACAATCGCCGATATCGATACGGATTATCCTGTTTCATACCGCACCCTGTTTCTTCCCAAACCTGAGGCAATAGATACCTTCTATACCGATTTTAAGGAGATTGAACTTCTCGAAACTGTAAATGTTGCGTTGAATAAACCAGTCCGGGTTAGTGATGTCCTTGCTGCTTACGAAGGACATTTTGCCGTGGACGGTTTGTTTACGAACGCATCCAGATGGGTTTCTACAACACCAGGAGAACATTGGATAGAAATAGATCTGGGCGCAGAGTATGATATTTATTCGTTAGCGACCTGGAACGGAGCTAGTGGTAATTTTATGAACCCAATTCCCAACTTTATTTTTCAGATCGATGTGGCGGGTTTATGGAAGAATATTCTCACTGTTTCCGGAAATACAAATCCGCAGTACAGGGTTGAATTTGAATCAGTAAAGACAAGTAAAGTGAGATATTTTGTTCCTTACAGTACAGACAATACCCGATTGTACGAAATTGCTGTGTATGCTAAAAATAAGGTGGGATCGTCTGTTCGATGAGATTATTCAGTGCATAACCAATGGGGCAATCTGTTTTTGCAGATTGCTCCGTTTTTATAGACAAAGCGCTTTAAGCAGTTGTGTTTTAAAAGAGTCTTATAAATGCGGATCATGATACCAAAACTCGTTTTTTTATTTGTTTGGTTACTGATATGTAATTCTTCTTATTCTCAGAAATTGGAGCAACCTTTTTGGATAAGCGCCCGAAATCCCGGTCGTCAACATATTGATTTGTCCGGCATTTGGGAACTCTCATACATGGATACGCCTGTCAGTTCGATTACTGATTTACAAAAAAGGAAAGAACCTTTCGAAACACAGGTGCCAAATTCTGTTCAGTGGTCGTTCTATAAAGCAGGGAAATTACCCCATCCCTACGTCTCATTGAATGCATCCGGATATGAATGGATATTGGATAAATGCTGGTATTATCAGCGCGAAATTGAAATCCCGGCATCCGCTAAAGGAAACAGCATTATACTCTGTTTCGATGGAATAGACTACTTCTCCAAAATATGGGTGAATGAAAAACTGGTTGGAGAGCATGAAGGGATGTTCGGAGGTCCTGATGCTGACATCAGCGACATTGTAAATTATGGAGCTAAAAATAAGATTACGGTTGAGGTTAGGGCGGCAAACTGGGGAAACAAAGGCTTTAATCCCAGAGCCGGCGGAAGAATCATCAAACCCTGGATCATTGCAGGCGGATCGGGCAAAAAGGCTTTGTTCAGTGTGGGAATGTGGCAGGGAGCCCGGATTGAGATTGTGCCGGAATTTCATATGGAACGGCCATTTCTTATAACCACCGGGATCACTGATGACGAGGCCATTTTGCATTTGTCGCTGGAAGTACTTGCCTGTCAGACTTCACTGGATAAAAAGCTTCATTCCTGGAGTAATTCACAAGTTCATCATCCAGATGAACACGGAAAATCATTTATTCCGGTGAGCGAAAAACTCTCTGTTCTGATTGAGTTCCTGTCCGGCAACAAGCGGGTATTTTCAAAACAGATTTATCCGACCATTTACCAGGGGACCAATTGGCTGGAACAAGATCTGGTTCTGGCTAATCCCAAACTTTGGTCTCCCAATGGGATGGGTACTCCGAATCTTTATCAGGTCAAACTCACGTTAACGAAAAACGGTGTTCAAGCCGATCATATCTGCTTTGATTACGGGATCAGGACGGTTGAACGACAGGCGACTGAAGGGCCCCGTACTGCCGATCGTTGGGAAAACTGGCAATTTGTTGTTAACGGGAGAAAGCTGTTTGTAAAGGGAATGAACTGGACTCCGGTGGATGTATTGCTCGACCTTCCTGAAGAACGTTATCGCTGGGTGCTGGAAGCCGCTAAAAATATGGGAATACAGCTCATCCGGGTCTGGGGGGGCGGACTGCTTGAAACCGACCATTTTTATCGTATTTGTGATGAACTGGGAATTATGGTGTGGCAGGACTTTCCGATTGGAAATCAGGATACACCCGAATGGGCACAGGATATTTGGGAAGCACAGGTTGTGCAGAACATCTTCCGGTTACGAAACCACCCCTCATTAGTTGTTTGGTGTGGTGGGAATGAGTTTAATCCCTACTCACTCGGGAATACCGCCTCTATCGGGATCATAGAACGGAACCTGGATATTTTCGACAAAACCCGGTTTTTTGTGAGGACCACGCCTGACGATGGAAGTATGCATGCCTATCCCGATATGGATCCCTGCTGGTATAACCGGAGTTACAAATTGGAACCATGGGTTTCCGAGACTGGCATGCACAGTATGCCCGAAGCTGATCTTTTTTATGAACTGGTCGATCGGAAAGAATTTGTTGACTTAGGGAAAATGTGGGAAAAGGATTTTCCGAAAACTCATTCGGAGTTCATTCATCATTTTGATGAATACAGTCCCGCCCGGGTACCCCGGATGTTAAGCAGGGCGTCACATATAGTTAATCTGGAGAACGCTTCGATCGAATCAATTACAGAAGCTTCACAAGTTGGAACCGGAGAGTGGTACCAGATTGTTTCAGAGAAGATGCAGGGAAATTACCCGGTAACGAACGGCATAATGCCGTGGGTATTTAAACGTCACTGGCCGGCAATAGCCATACAGATGATGGATTGGTTTGGGCAGCCGGGCGCGCCTTATTATTTTCTGAAGCGCACTTATGAGCAAACTCACGTAGCGCTCGATCTGCAGCGGCTACTTTGGGCCGCCGGAGAGCCTATCTCCTTTACCGGAAGTATAACTCATTCCGGTACGACCGCTCTTGCAGGGAAAATTTCGGTAACAGTTTATGATGATGCGTTCAACTTCCTATGGAATAACGAAACTATTGTCAGCATTTCTGAAGGTCCTTCCGTTGTCCGCTCTTGCCTTGGAGAATATACCATCCCTTCCGGTTACCGCGACCGGTATCTGTTCGCCGTGACCGAATTAAAGAATGATATTGGAGAGTTAATCTCCAGATCGTTTTACTGCCTCCGGGTCCTGGTTCAAATGGAAGATCAGGCCTTTCATGAAAAATATGTGCGCGAGCCAATTCCATGGATTACACTTGGTCAGGGACCATGGCTGAAACCGATTGTTTCAAAAGCCTCAACAGAACTTAAGGCTGAGTTAGTTGGGAACAAAGTTGTTAGTAACTTAAGAAGCCAACTAAAGTTGAAACTGACAAATACAGGTACGAAGCCGGCATTTATGACCAAAATAGATGTCCGGGGAGTCAAACGAATATTCTATGCCAACGATAACTACTTTTGGCTTGCTCCGGGAGAACATCGGGAAATTAAAATTGAAGTTCAACGAAGGGAAGCTATTGACGGGAAGAGTACGACACTGGAGATCAGCGCATGGAATGCAGAAAAACAATCTGTAAAACTATAATCAACCAATACGATGAAAAATAAAATTATTTTTTTGGCTGGTACTATATTTTGTTTCGGTCAGTTACAGGCGGGAAATTTGAGGAAAGACAGGGAACAGCGGCAGGAGGTAAATACGGCAAAAGAAGCCAGTGTGATGAGTGAAGCTTACTGGAAGCTCTGGAATCCTGAAGTACAGGCAAAGATTGACCGTGATATTGAGCAAAACCGCAAAGCAGATGCGGTGCTGCGATTGAAAAATGTACCCAAAGGTGCAACGGTGAAGATAGAGCAGATTTCACACGATTTCTGCTTTGGAGCGCATATTTTTAACTTCAATCAATTGGGAACTCCTGAGCGGAATCAGAAATACAAGGATCTTTTTGGGACATTGTTTAATTCGGCGACCATTGCCTTTTACTGGAAGACATTTGAAATGCAGCCGAATCGTCCCCGTTTCAGGGGAGAATACTGGGATACTGAAGCCTACTGGAACAGCGTAAAAGAGCCGAAAAAAGAACCGCATTGGCGTCGTCCGGCTTCTGATCCGGTGGTTGAATTCTGTGAAAGCAAAGGGATCAGGCTGCATGGTCATAATATGATCTGGGGCAATCGCAAATGGCAAAACCCGGAGTGGCTGTTTGACCAATTTTGTCCCGAAGAAGAAAAGGCAAAACTCAATCAGCTTAGCAAGGAAGAACTGGGTAAGCTAACTCCTTCACAGATCGAAGCACTGGCTCCAGCATATTTCAGGGAGATGAAGCGTCTTTTCGAGAAACGGATAGTTGAACTGGTTGATTATTATGAAGGACGCCTTCAAAGTTGGGACGTGGTTAACGAAAGTGCTGTGGATTTTCACGGACAAAGTGTGACGGGCGACGCTGCTTGTAAAAGCGCGTACGGTCTGATGCCCGGTGATTACACTTATGAGGCATTTAAGATTGCTGACAGGGAATTTCCGAAAAGCGTAAAGCTGAACATCAATGATTACGCCAATAATGCCAACTATGCCAACCAAACCAAAGATTTGATCGGGCATGGTTGTCGGATCGATATTATGGGATCACAGATGCACCTGTTTAATCCGCAACAATGTCTGGATATTGCCGACGGTAAGTTGATTGAATCTCCGCAACAGGTTTGGGACAAGATGGAAACGATCTCGAAGGCGGGATTACCGATTCATCTGAGTGAAATCACCATTACTTCACCCGGAGATGATGCGCGAGGACGGGAGATACAGGCTGTTATTGCACGAAACCTTTATCGCTTATGGTTCAGTATTAAACCGATGATGGGTATCACCTGGTGGAATGTGGTCGATGATTGCGGTGCGCCAGGCGAACCTTCCGTGTCGGGATTGTTTACAAGAAGTATGGAGCCGAAGCCATCCTTTTATGCACTTGATAAGCTGATTAACCAGGAATGGAAAACAAACATGACAATTAACGCTGGTGAAAACGGGAAAGTCCAGTTTCGTGGTTTCAGGGGACGGTACCGCGTGAGCTGGAAAGATAAGTCAGGG
>JBDKTZ010000472.1:0-1719 GCA_039679975.1 Prolixibacteraceae bacterium | reverse complement strand
AGTTTTCCGGCCAGAGGATAAAACTGACGGTATATCGACTCTCCTCCGATGACAAAGGCTTCCTTTTCATTCTTTATCTTTTGCAGCACCTCTTTGACTGATGATGCTTTTTCACATCCGGCAAATTCTGTCTCGTGGTCGCGGGTGAGCACAACATGGCGGCGGTCGGGCAAAGGCCATTTAGGCAGAGAAAGCAAGGTTTTCCGGCCCATAATGATCGTATGTCCGCTGGTAATGGTTTTGAACCGCTTCAGATCGCCTGAGAGATGAAACAGAAGTCCGTTTCCCTTTCCTATGGCATGATTGGCAGCCATAGCCACAATTAAAGATATGTTACGATAAATTATCAAATTACTAAATTGTTAAACCTTGACTCATCTGGTTATCCTTCTTCCGGCCTCTCGTCTCCGGTCTTCGCCATACTCTATGCCCCGTGCGCTGTGGCCTCATACCGAGACTTTTCCCGGAATATGCGGATGCGAATCATAATTGCTCAGTTGAAAATCTTCGTATTTAAATTCGAAGATGGATTTGACTTCCGGATTGATCTTCATTTGCGGAAGTTTTTTCGGTTCGCGCGATAACTGCAGTTTTACCTGTTCCAGATGGTTATGATAGATATGCACATCTCCGCCGGTCCAGACAAAATCACCGGCTTTTAATCCTGTAGCCTGAGCCATCATCATGGTGAGGAGGGCATAAGAGGCGATATTGAACGGGACGCCAAGGAACACGTCGCAGCTTCGCTGATAAAGTTGGCAGGATAGTTTTCCGTTTGCCACATAAAATTGGAACAGGAGATGGCACGGCGGGAGATTCATCTGCTCAAGTTCTCCTACATTCCAGGCACTGACGATTAATCGTCGGGAGTCAGGATTCTTTTTGATATCATTCACTACCTGAGCGATCTGATCGATATATCCACCGTTTGGGGTAGGCCATGAGCGCCACTGGTAGCCGTAAATGTGGCCCAGGTTTCCTTTTTCGTCTGCCCATTCATTCCATATCCGGACTCCGTGCTCCTGAAGGTATTTGACATTGGTATCGCCGTTGAGAAACCACAATAACTCGTAAATAATGGACTTCAGATGAAGCTTTTTTGTAGTGACCACAGGAAAGCCTTCTTCCAGATTAAAACGCATCTGGTAACCAAATATACTGATAGTCCCTGTGCCGGTCCTGTCTTTTTTATCAATTCCGTTTTTGAGTATATGATCCAACAGATCAAGGTATTGCCTCATGATAACTTTCCCTTTTAATAAATCGAACTTTTCTTTTAATGAATGCCGAAAGTTACGGGTTTTAGACGGAATACCCAAGTCCCGGGATAAAAAGCACACCCTGCACACAAACCCCGTTCCCCGCGGACCATTATTTACCCGAAAACAGGAATCTCATTCGCGTAATGAGACTCCTGTTTTGGTCGAGAGCTTGCAGATCATAAGTCTTCTGCTTTCAAAGGATCGTAAGGCTTATTTTTTCTTAATGAATTTTGAAGGAGACGGAAACAGTTTTTCTTTCAGTGCCTTTCCTTCAAAACAGACGCCGGGATTTTGATTCGAAGTCAACAGGAAGAGATCTTCTTTCTGATAACCTTTTAGTTCAACAGATGTTCCCATTTTTTGTCCTTCAATTGTTAAGCGAAAGTCAGGAGTGCCTTCCGGCTCATTTTTTGCTAATTGATAATGGTTAACTTTGGCGATGGAATTCAGGAAACGT
>JBDKTZ010000070.1:0-7189 GCA_039679975.1 Prolixibacteraceae bacterium | reverse complement strand
GAATAGCCGTATTGCCTCTTAAAAGCATAGGAAAAATGCGATAGGTTTTCAAAGCCAACTTCATAGCACACATCGACTGGTTTTCTTTTCTTTTCCACGAACTGATAATGCGCCAACTCCAGTCGTTTCCGGGTGAGCCATCGCTGCGGCGTTATGCCAAACGACCTGCCAAAGTCGCGTTTGAAGGTTGTCAGACTGCGGCCCGTCAGGTAACTGAACTTCTCCAGTGGCAGGTTGAACATGAAATTTTTCTCCATGAACCCGGGCAGATCGACTTTCCCGGGTTCTTCAAAGTTTGCCAGCACCTGGTCAACGGTTTTATCGATGGTCCTGAGAATCGTAATGGCTTCGGTAATCTTAAGCGAGGCAAGATCGTCAGGGAGATCGCTCATTTCGAAATAGGGTACCAGCGATGAAAGGCAGCTTTCGAGCAAGGGATGATCGTGGTAGCAAAGAATTTTGGGTGCTGCCAGCGGTCGTGGCTTTACGTTCAACCGGCTGTAATATTCGATCAGCCTTTCTTTTGAAAGATGCATGACAACCGTTTTATGTGGCTGACCATCGTTCGGATAATTAATTATTGTGGCAAGCTGGTTCCTTGGAATCAAGAAGATATCGCCCTTTTTAAAGGAATACGTTGCATCGGCCTGCACGATTTTCGTTTCGCCCGACATGAACCAGATCAGCATATGGTGATCGAACATGACGTCCGACTTAAAAAATTTGTCGTCGTAACAGGAGAGCTTAATATCGTCTGTGATGTATTTTGCTTTGTATTCCATTGCTTATTCTGAAATTGTGAAAGAAATCGTTCCTAATAAAAACAGCAAAATGATCGGTTTGTTAAGACAAAGACGCTGTCATTCGAACGGGAATGAGACGCCGGTCATTGTTTCGCTCAGGTTCCACAGCCGTTTTGCATTGGTTTCATCGAGGGAATAAAGTTTGACCCCTCCGTCTGCAAAGGCCCCCGAAGCCAGTTTCGCAACCTCGGCATCTTCACAGTACACGCCGCCGAGGTCGTTCAGCAATGGACTGGTTGCACACCAAACAGTGGTGGCAGCACCTTGCGGAATCGTTTTGAGCGACGCCGCCACCTCCGGCAGCAGGTTCCCGTCGGCATCGCAAAAACCCATCTGCTGAAATAACTCAGGCGAAGCTTCCCGGCCCAGTTCAGTCCCGTTGATCGACCCCGGATGAAGTGAATACGCCCTCACCCGACAGGCTTTGCCCCGGTTGTCCAGTTCCATGGCAAACAGGTTACAGGCGGTTTTTGACTGACCGTAAGCTAGCAGGGTATCATATTCCCGGTGAAGGAAGTTTGGATCGTCAAAGTCAAAATCTGAAAATTGATGCCCCTGTGACGAGACGTTAATCACCCGGGCGCCTCCGGCTTTTTTGAGCGAAGGCCACAGTCGCGCGGTAAGCTGAAACTGGGCCAGGTAGTTCGTGGCCAGTTGCGACTCGATACCGCGATTGTCCCGGCGCAGGGGAACCCACATAATGCCCGCATTATTGATGAGCAAATGCAACGGCCTTTCCGATGACAAAAACTTTCGGGCAAATATATCGATAGAGTCCGGATCCATCAGATCAAGTGATTCCACTTCCACATTGGCAATCCCTTTCAGGTTATTGCCTGCCTTTTCGGTATCTCTGGCCGGCACAATGACCGTTGCTCCCGCGGCGGCGAGTGTTCTGACCGTTTCCAGGCCGATGCCGGTGTTTCCGCCCGTCACAATTGCTACTTTTCCGATAAGGTCAATCCCTTTGATAACATCGGTGGTTGTCGATGTTGCATTGAATCCCGATCCCAGCGGCTTCTGCAACGCTCCCTGATAATTGTTCTGTTCCATTTCTTTAAATTTCAAATTTACATGGAACAAAGCTAACAGGTGTAGTCGCAGCCGGCTTTGTTTAAACGTCCAAATATGCTTTGTTCAAACGTCCGCTTTGTGGCGCCCATTCCTTTGAAGCCATTTAACAATACAGGAAAAACAGCAGACCACCCATGCGTGTATAAACGGTAGCCGGCAGGGACAACCGTCATTTGAGTTCTTTGAGCAATTGCCGGCAGCTGATAATTTTCTCGAGGAGATCGTTCGGAACATAGAAGTATTGGTTGGCAGCTTCAAAGCCCACACGCGAGTCTTCCAGCACTAAGGGATACAGCTCTTCAGTCAGTCTGATTTCCTCTTCGATTACTTTCCTCATTTCATTTGTCAGTTGCTGTTTCCTGCCGGCGTCCACTCCCGGTTCGCCCAGCTGCCGGCGCAATAAAACATAACGGGACTGATTGGCTACGCTGGCAAAGTGAATCCGGACCACCTGAGCGTACCGAAGATCCGTTTTCACGGCCGCGGGATCGGGAACATCCTTTTCACGGCCTGCCTTTTGCAACAGCGGGATAGCCTCGCCAAAGCCCTTTGCCATTTTCTCAAACTGGCTGACAAATATTCCGGCGGGATAAATACTCCTCCATTTGTCCAGATCATCGTAGGGAAGGCCTGTCATCGTGGCATCGTACCCGGTAGGCCGGGCACGGAACAGATTGGCCGGCCCCATTTGCACCGGAGCATAATAGACCACGCTTCCCGAATAGGGATATTCCCGGTAAGCTTCGCTCATCAAAGTCCAGGCCCTTCTGGCATCGGCCGATCCGTTGGGGCCGTATCGCTTTACGGCCAGTTCCTGAAGAACCTCGTCCTTTGAAGGGACAGGAGAACGGTCGAACAGTCCGGGGATCATCAGATTGGGAGAAGGATAGCCACCCAGTGTCCAGCTCATCAGGAAACCATCCACGCCAAGCGAATCCAGGTTGCTGAAATGCTCCGCGATCAGGTCCATGACGGGGACATAAGGAACGGATGCAATTTCCCAGGTACAATTAACCTGTACTTTGGCAACTGTTTTTAATCCCCGCTGTTTTGCAGCCCGCCAGTGTTCTTTTGCGCGTGGACCGGGGCCTACAGCAGACAGAGAGTACTCTCCCACCCTGCTTTCGATCCCGCCCCTGTTGATCGGAAGAGCCCACTCACTGACCGACATCAGCCAAACGTCCGTTGGTAATTTTTCAATCACATCGGTGGCGATGCCATGTCCGTTCCATCCCCAGTCCCATATCATCACCTTTGCTTCAGGGGAAGCGCGGTGTACACCTTCCGCAATCAGCGTGTTTGCCTCAGCAATCACCTGGCTTCCCGATTTATCGCGGCAATGCGGACATTGCTGCCAGTTGCCATGGGAGTTACAGTACGTCAGGTTTTCGGAACCGCTGATAGTAAATACTCCACCAAGCGCCTGGATTTCAGTGAATACATAGGTGAGGGCGTCTCTTAGCCAGTTTTGAACGTCACGGTTTGACGTACACAAGGCTGCGTAATCGCCCTCCTTGACTCCTTTGGTAAGCGCACGTCCCGGAACATGCAGCGCTTCAAAAAAAGAAAGCGGCATCGCCCTGGGTTCGTTCAGATACAGGTAGATCTTCATGCCATATTGTTTTGCCTTCTCAGCCGCCCGGCGGAGGTTCTGTATCCGAATTTCATGATTTTCACCGAACTCCGGGAATGCATCGCCTCCGGGAGCAAGGTCGCGCAACAATACATGCAGCCATATTCCGTTTACTCCCCGCGCCGATAATTTTTCGAGTAATCCGTCGGGTAAAATATCGCCTGTACTTACTAGCGGATCGCCATACAAAGCAAAGTATGAATAGATGAAACGCGGCTTCTCATTGTCTGAATGCCTGTATGATTCTGCCGGTTTTACCGTTCCGGTAGCTTGTATCTCTTTGATAAACGCAAAGCGATCTTCTTCTTTTGCCTGCACCGGATGGCTGTAAGTTTTTGCGATTCTGCTGATTTCCTTTAACCGGGCTAAGGTCTGCGGCGCCGGTTGGGTGTAATACAGCGGGTCGCATTGCGGCTTGACCATCCCCAGTTTAACCCACAGAAAATCATCTTCCCGCAACGATTGATTAAGCTGCTCAGCTGTCATATCAACCAGTTGCATCAGTTGTTCGTACGGAAGCAGATGCCAGTTCCGCCTGATCAGGGTAATGTAGATCTGCTGCACCGTCCACTTCGGCTCCCGATAAACCGGAAGGCCCATCGCCGCGGCCATTTTTTTGATGTTGGGGACGGAGGTACGAAGAACCTGCGCCAGTTTTTCAACCGAAACCAAATTCCAGTTCCTCCATACAAACGCATGTTGCCGATCGGGGAAGTGAGGAATGGCCTCCGGAGCAACCGTTTTGCCGGAGGGAAGCTCCGTTTCCGGCCCGGATATAATCAGATTGGATACATCATGAAACTTTTTCCCACATGAAGCAGCGAAGACTTCCCCGGAGGTGATACATGCAGTAAGAAGCCCCAGAAAAACATTAAAAATCTGTCTGTTAGATTTCACAATTATTCATTTTTTGACTGTTTCCTATATTGATATGACCTTATATCCCGGCAGGCACCTTCGTTTGTTCGTGATGCAGTAACCGGGACCTGATCCCGCCGAATCACTGCCGGGTAACAAACAATCGGGTTTGCAGTGGCTGAAGGCTAACAGCGATGGGTTGTCCGGCCACTATCCTGTTTTCCGACAGTGTGCCTGTTTGCGGATCGAGTTCGGCATACCGCTCCCCTTTTTGAACACTTAAGCCGCCAAGGTACGGTTGACTGCCGGTGTTGGTCATCATGTAGATTTGAAGGCCATCGCGGATAAATTTACCGAAAGCAATGGTCTCTCCGGCCGGCAAGAGCTTTTCATCGACGCCAACAAGTTCGGACAACTGTTCCGGGGAAAGAACTTCACTATAATCGTTGGCATAAATAATTTTCAGGCCGTTACTTTTTGCTTCTTCCACGAATTTCAACACCGGTTCAGGGAGGGTAACTCCCTTCGGAAATACAACCGTTGTATACTGGTCCTGAGCAATTTGCAGGACTCCGTTCCGGCACCCGGAGTTCTTCTCCAGTGTCAGGTAGTCAGCTAAAACAAAGGGGATCTGAGCTTTCAGCAGGTTTGCTCCCAACTGCCGGAAAGAATCTTCGACCGTGCGGGTCAATTCACTTTGCGTGCCCGCACTCATTACCTCAGCAGTGGGAATATACTCACGTTGCAGGTCGTAAACCGGGTAGTAAAGCAATGTTTTCCTGACGGGAGCAGCTTCCATGAGGATGGAATTGACCCGTCCTACAAAGTCGCAGTATTCGCGGTGAGCCGCTTCATTCCGGCTGGGGTATTTTTCGCCGTAAGCGATGGTGTAATACAGGGTGAAGTCGGTCACGCCGAAAGCCATTTGCCAGGCTGTTGCAGCCTGCATGTGCTGTACATCGGCCGGCCCTTTGCCATTGAGCGTCTGATCGAAGTCGCTCATTTCGCACATTACGCGGCGTTGTCCGTTCAGCGCCGCTGAAGAAGCGGGGAACAGCGCGGCCATCCAGGAGCTTCCGCCCCAGATTGCAGGATCTGAACTTAACTGGTCAAGACCCGGGATATCGAAACCGGACGACACCAGCAGCTTATTTCCGTCGAGCGAAATATGGTTGGATGGATTCTCCTCGCGCAAACCATGTCCTGAGGCGAGGGGTCCCTTGCCGCCATTTTTATCGCGGACAGACTTACACCAGCTTTGGATGGCTTTGTAATAATAGTCCCGGTCCAGTTCGGCAAGCAGCGACCAGAATTTTTGCCTGACCACCTTATCCTTTTCCGCGCTCCCCGAGAACAGAGAGGCCACAACCGGCGTCAGCTCTTCACCATAGCGGGCCTTGTATTTTTCGGGCAGATCGTTGGCCCATGAAACCATCGGGAGATTTTTCTTTTCAGGATCAAGGGGATCGGTCACTTTCACACTTTTACGGACGTCATCGCTCAGCTGGCCCAGGTTAACGGCCATCATGGAAGGCTCGTCGGTAAAGAATGCCTCAACCTGTGTGTACAGATCAGGCCCCAGATGGCTGAGATAAGCCTGATGGGTCAGTTCAATAAACTTTTGCGTCGCTTTTTGATTGAGCGGATTCGGGTAACGGCGAGCCATGTAGAAATTGTTGCATGCATGCGTGTATTCATAGCAGGGACGAACCGCAAGCGGCGTATCGCTATCCTTGTCATAAACCATTTCGAGCGCTTCGAGCGAAGGGTCGGCTTCGAGCACGCGCCCGCCGGCTCCCAGGCTGGGGTATCCGTCTTCGTCATAGATCCAAACCCGAAGACCGTTTTCGCGCATGTGTTTCAAGCCGTCAACAAAGATCGCCCATTCCGCTTCCGATTTCAGGTAATTTTCGCCGAAGGGGACATTACAAACCACTCCGCCCAGACCACAGCTATCCCGGTAATAGGCCGCTTTATTGCGGATATCGGCGCCATGAACGATCTGCAACGGCCGGCAGGTCAAAGGCGGAGACTCCCAGTCAGAAAGCCAGCTTTCCGGAAGCACCGGCGAGTTTGCCCTCCCTGAGCGCTGTGTACCGGTCTGACAGCCTGACAGTAAAAACAGGATACATAAAAACAAAACTACTGATTGACTGATCGATTTATTCATCGCTTCATTTGTTTAATGGTCATCTTGATTGATAACGAGCAGATTTCAGCCTGCATGACTGCTAATTTGCCCACTGGTTGTCTCCCGGTCCGATCTGTTGCCAGGGAATCGGCTTCAATTGAAATTTACTCAGGAATTCGGGTGAACAACATTCCTCAACCGTTTTTCCTTCCGACTCCGGAGCCGTGTTGTTTATCAGCCGCTGCACGCCCGCTTTGTTTCGCAGAAATTGGCTTTTACAATCGATGATCAGGTTATTCTTTATCGTATTCAGATCGGCATTTTCCCTGATCGATTTCAATTCGGGATATTTATTCAGGTAGAGCGAAGAGCGGATATCGACTTCTTCAAATATTTTTTTCTGAACAGCAAGCGTATCCAGCTCCTTCAACCAACGCTCCTCTCCCCAGGAATGAAAGGTCACAGCAGCATGGCACTTATAAAAGAGATTGTTTTCCACAACATTATCTTTCCCCCCGTGAATCTGAACGCCACCGAACATTTTGGAACCACAACGTTCAAAGATATTTCCGAAAACGAGTACCCCGGAGATCATGTCGTCGAGCCTGACCCCTGCTGCTCCGTTATGGGTTCCGCCGGTAATGTCCGAAAAACGGTTATACCGCACAACGACGCCCCGGTACGAGGGGT
>JBDKTZ010000148.1:0-6036 GCA_039679975.1 Prolixibacteraceae bacterium | reverse complement strand
AGGGCATTTAAATCCCGGGTTTGTCTTTTCGAGGGATCGTGGAGAAAATTTCATCAGTCGGGCGATGCAAACACTTTGTTGGAACTGGCTGCTTCAGAATCGAAGAGCGTTATCGACAGCAAATCATACTCGCTATATAACGCAAAAGGCAAAGACAGCTACCGGTATATGTTTATTGACAAAACAAGTACGAATAACCCGGAGTCAGTACTTGCAAAGCATTACAGGATAAACATCAATTATGATACCTGGATGTACGGGGTTTCGTGGGGGAGTATGAACCCGACAAAAAAAATAGCCGATATGTACCTGTGCTCCGATGGGCTGCCGGTTGACAAATCTTCGTTGTTTGAAGGATATGCTCAGTGTCGTTCGGAGTTTCAAAATCGCGATCCCCGTATGGAACAATCCCTGATCCTTCCGGCAATTTCAATTAAAAGACCCCAGTTTGATTCTCCGAGTCCGCAATGGCCTGGGGTAGGCAATAACCGAAATATTAATTCAGGTTACATGCTGTATAAATATATATCTGAAGTTTCAGCTTTGGGAAGTACGGATGACAGTAACTATGACTATAATTTAATGCGTTACGCCGAGGTATTGCTTATTTATGCTGAAGCCAAATTCGAAAAGAACGGCTCGATTTCCGATGCTGACCTGGATATAACCATTAACGCGCTGCGCGATCGGGTAGAGATGGCTCATTTAACAAATGCCCTTGTACAGAACGCCGGCCTGGATCTGAGAACTGAGATCAGAAGGGAAAGAACAGTAGAACTGGCTTTTGAGGGATTTCGATGGGACGACCTTCGCCGCTGGAAGACGGCCGAAACAGAACTCCCCAAATCGGTTCTGAGTATTAAAGTTACAGGAACACAGTGGGATTCACCGGAGGTGACGGTAGACGGACACAGTACTTCAGGTGTTTTTCACAATTTGCCTGCCGATCAGCTGGAAAATGGATATAAAGTATTGCAACCGGGTGGGCAACGTAGTTTTGAACCGGGCAAGAATTATCTTTTGCCACTGCCAACCAAACAAATCTCACTTAATCCGGCTTTGGAACAAAATCCGAATTGGTAGTTTGTAAGAAAAGAATATCTTCATCAAATAAAATGAGATGATTAATTTTGTGTTATTCATCTCATTTTATTACTCCGAACATTGATTTAAAATAATGTCTGCTTTCAGCGTTGCGGAGTATTATGATACGATAAAATATCAAATTATGAAACCTATTTTCTTCGTAAATTTCCTGCTTTGCTTCTTATGTTTTGCTTATCGTTCGTCGGGAGGCCAAACAAACGCGAACCCGGATTCTCTGATGGGAGGCCGCTATCTGACCTTCAATACCGTAATCAGGGTCAATCAGATCGAGGTATCGCGCTACAGAAATGAGGGAGAAGATGAGCGGAAACTGCACACCCCCGATCGGGTCATTAAATTCCGGGAAGCCATTGCGGCCGGATTTCCGGGAGCCAGGATTACATGGGCTTTCAGTTGGCTTGCCCTGCAGGATACATCGGCCAATTACAGGAAGATCCGCGAGCTGGTTGCCGGCTATTACCGCCAGTTTGGGGACGAAGTGACATTCATTTCCGGAGCATACTTCGCCAATGCCTACAATTCGACTGAACAGGTCAACCAGGATCTTCACGAAGGGCTGGTTAAAGTGTCTGAAATGGTCGGAAATCATTATCGACCGCTAAGTATCGTCGCAGGCTTCCTGGCGGCCGAAAATCAGAAGTATCTGGCGAAAAACGAAAAGATACATGTTTGTCAGGGAAATATCTGGAGCCAATATGCAATCGATAATCAGGATGGAGACGGATCGGTTTCTTATCCTTTTTATCCCTCAGAAGAACATTTTTGTAAGCCTGCACAAGGGAAGAAAGACTTTATTGATTGCGTGAATCTGGACGGCTGGACAATGGACTTCCTGGCTGCCCGCCGAACCGGTTTTGCCGAAGGTTTCAACAGCCGTATGGGAGTGGGACCGATTGAGACACTGGGAAAGTATGGCGCCAAAACCGGACTTGAAGAAATGATGCACACAACCGCCATTCACTTCGATAGGGGATTCGAACTGAACGGTTTTGCCTGGGTGACAAATTGCTGGGAGTTATGCTTGCCGTATGACTTTTCAAATTTAACGAGATGGTTGGGAGACATAAAAAAACGATGGCCGGACGTCAAATTCATCACACAAGGAGAATTTGGTATGATCTGGAGAAAACATTACCGCACAAATAGTTTCAACTACCGGTTTGAAGAAAGAGGATCAGGAATAGGGGGCTCTGATGCGGACAAACAAATTCGCTGGTTTATGAATGATCGGTTCAGGTTGGCGCTTTTGCATAATTTGAACACAAACAAGGAAGAAGTCATTGACTTTACCCGTTATGACGTGAAGGCTGAAGAGCCCGAATCCGGATCTACCAGGAACTGGAGCCTGATGGGAGACATCAATCAAAAGCAAACACGACCCCAGGATAAACCGGTTCCGCTGAAAGATCTTCCGGAAGAACTGAAGTCAGAAATCGGGAAAGTTTATCCGGAATTAATGAATAGCTTACAAAATTGACAGTTCATTTTCACTGATCGGTTGGCCTTCGGCAAATGTTTCTTACATTCGGTAAAGCTTAACCAAGCTCAGATTTATAATCGCTCAACCAAAATGTCGAATCTGTTATTGAAGAAAAATCAAATTAAAAGCGAAATATGAGAAGCAGGAACATCCTTATTTCCTTGTCATTTACTTTATGTATGCTCTCTTCCGGTTATCTTTATGGAAATCCGGCGACAAACAAAGACAAGCCCAGAATTGTCAACATCATCAACTTTATCCGGCTGCTCGAACCCAGAGACGCAGCGATCACCGAAACCGTGCTTTACGAAACCGTGGTGAAGCAGGTGGAGATCATGAAAAAATACAAGCTGAGAGGCACCTTTTTGCTGCAGTACGATGCACTGATCGATCCCCGGTATCAAAAGCTTTTGAAAAGCCTTCCGGCCGGATCGTTCGAGATCGGCGCCTGGTGGGAGATCCCGCAGCCGCTGGTCGAAAATGCCGGGATGAAATGGCGGGGCCGGTATCCGTGGGACTGGCACGCTGATGTCGGCTTTTCAACCGGATATACCCCTGAAGAACGTGAAAAACTGGTCGATGTCTACATGAATGACTTTAAAAAGATCTACGGATCCTATCCCAAATCGGTAGGTTCCTGGTTTATCGACGCCCACACACTGAATTACATGTACCAAAAATACGGGATCATCGCATCGTGCAACTGCAAGGATCAGATCGGTACAGACGGCTATACCCTGTGGGGCGGATACTGGAATCAGGCCTATTATCCCAGCCTGAAAAATGCGTATATGCCTGCTCAGCACGAAGAAAACCAAATCCCGGTTCCGATTTTCCGGATGCTGGGAAGCGATCCCGTTCGGCAGTACGATGCCGGGCTTGGATCAGGCAGGCAGGGCGTTGTCACCCTTGAACCCGTATATAAAGGCGGCGGAGGAGACGATGCCTGGGTGAAGTGGTATTTTAAGCAATTTGTTGAGGGAGAACCGATGGCCTATGCCTATGTTCAGGCCGGTCAGGAGAATTCGTTCACGTGGGACGCCATGGCCAAAGGTTTTGAAATCCAGATGCCTCTGATCGCCAGGCTTCGCGACGAAAAGAGAGTACAAGTGGAAACGCTGGCCGAATCCGGGCAATGGTTTAAGCAGCAGTATCGGGTTACCCCTGCCACTTCCGTCACAGTCAACGAGGATCTGGAGGATAGTGATCAGAAAACAGTCTGGTTCAACAGCCGCTTTTATCGCGCAAACTTGTTCTGGGAGAAGGGAACCTTCCGGTTTCGGGATATCCATCTCTTTAACGAGAATGTCATGTCAAGGTATTTGAATCAGGTAACAACGTCGAACGAGTGCGTTTTTTTCACTCTCCCTTTTGTTGACGGGCACCGGTGGAGCACGCCCGCGCAAATTGCAGGACTACGCCTCAAAGCAGTAATCAACGGGAAGGAAGTTCTGGCTGAAGGAGAAGATCCTGTTGTGACCAGCAAAAAACCGGGGATACTGAATATTTCCTGGCCGATGAAATCAATAAAAGGAACCCTTGTCATGGAGCTTGATGAAAAACAGATCAAAATGAAGCTGGAAGGCGGCGGATCACCGGATTGGTTCCTGGAGCTGACTACCGACGCCGGCGCCAGCCTCCCATTTGAGCAGATCAGCTCGTCACGGATCGACTGCACGTTTGAAGGAACGGACTATGATGTAACCGCTTCGGAAGGTTCTTTCTCAAAGCCAGGCGGCCCGGCCGTTTTCAGGATCACGCCACAAAAAAACACCATCCTGTTAAATTTGACAGGAGAACATGTGCAAAGATAAATTCCTAAAAAAGATACCAATGAAATAGCCATAAGAGCTAAAGTTCATACAACTTCGGGCAGGTCGTCTTATACGGTGCAGATTACGCGCGAAGGTTACCAGGAACAGCTTACTTATGTTTTCAGGTTTAGAAGATTTGAATAAACCGTCACATTAAGTCACCCAGGGGCCCAAGGTTAATATTCAAGTCTTCGTCCTTGAGATTGAAAACCTTTTTCAATTCTTCCATCTTGAATTCCAGCTTCATCAGGGTTTCCCCCAGACGTTCAATTTCTTCCTCACTCAGCGAACCTCCTTCAACACGACGGATGGCTTGTTTCTCAACCAGCTTCCGGATTAGCTCGACCAGTGTCAGTACCAGTTGGGCTAATCCCGATTCTGCATTGTCCGGATTGGCATTGAACCGATTGATTGCTTTGGTCCCGGCGTTCTGGATGTCTTTAAGGAGTTCATCCGAATCTCCCGTGCTCAATAGTATTTTATTGCTCTCCATCTTATTTAAAATCTGCAAAACTGTACGGTGGCCATGGGCCTGTTAAAAGAAAACGAAAATCGTTATGCCGATCGTTTATCAGGCGAACCAGCCGAATAAAGTCATCCTTCAGCCCCTTCTTTTGTAAAAAGACCGCATCGATCAGTAAAGACCGCGAAGGCATCTTTTTAAATTTACTGTCAGGACTAAAAGCTTCCGTCGCGTGACGGATCTCTTCGCATAGTTGTTCCGCATATTCAAGTACTGCGTTTTCAAAGTGATACGCTTTTATTTTCTCAAGAAGATAGGCCGTTGATTTTTTTTCTTTGGTCGGCGGGGTCGTGACCTCAGGGCTATTGTGTTCCATTTTTTTTCGGATTTCCTCAATCCCCTTTTCATAATTCCAGAACACTTTGAGACTGAACTCTTCCTTATTCCTTACCCTTCGAAGGCTTTCTTTAAATTCCTTCTCATGTTGTTTCAACATGCCGATAACGGCGTCCTTTGTTTCCATGACTGTTCCGTAACGGGCAGGCAAAAGGTCATCATGCTGATGCAGCTCTTCAATGACCCCGGCGTATCGAATGGCGTTGTCGGTATTGATCACGACCCGTGCATTGTCCACTTGCTCCAAAACGGCAACGAGGCCTTTATGTGTAACACCAACCGCCGACGCGTTGTGTATTCCACGGGTTGCAGAAAGGGAATGAAATGATTCCTGCTTTCCGTCCGAAGCAATGATGGCATAAAGCATGTAGGGCATAGGTTACTTTATATTTGGATCTGTTTCGGTTCCCAATTTTTTATTTCTCATCTGCTCCATGGTTTCCACCGAGCTTAGCAGCAATCTGACTCCAACATAGACCAAATCAATATCAGCGACCGATACTACCAGGTCTCCGCTTAAAACAATCCCTTTGTTCAATACCCGGTCGAGGATTTCCAGAATCGTTACATCTCTTGACTGATCGATTACATTTTCCTGCATAGCTTTATCTCGTTTTTTTATCCGGTTTCGTGATACCTGTTTATTTATGTTCTTTCAGTGAAACAAAGCTGAAGGGAGGCCATGGGCCCGTTACTTCAAACGAGAAACCGACCGACCGATACTTTCCCTCCTGAAGATTCGCGAGATGAACAAAATCTGCTGTCTTTTTCTTATC
>JBDKTZ010000091.1:0-5240 GCA_039679975.1 Prolixibacteraceae bacterium | reverse complement strand
CAGAAAAACTCTTTGTCCAGGCGAAATTTTTAAGAATTTTTCCTGTAGATTAATATTTTGTCAATCCTGTTTCCATCCATATCCACAATTTCAATGATATAATCCAGATATTCAATTTTATCTCCCGTCCTGGGAATATTATTGATCTGCTCAAAGATAAATCCGGCGACGGTAGAATAATCGATTTTGTCAAAATCGATCGTAAAATTCTCAATGATTTCGGCGAGCGTTTCAATTGGTGCATCGCCGTTCACCAGTACCGACTGATCTTCACGCTTAAAAATATCAGGTTCATAGGTCTCTCCTTCATCAGGAATTTGTCCCACGATGTTTTCAATGATATCGTGCAGGGTGATAATTCCCTCAAAACCACCATATTCGTTTACAACAACACAAATATGGATCTTTCTTTGTCTCAGTTGATTCAATACCCGCTTGGCATCGGCATTTTCAGGAACAATAACCGGTTGGACCAGTAAGCTTCTGATATTTGGTTCCTTTTCAAGGGTCTTCGATTTATAGTAATCTTTCACATATAATACTCCCTGAAAGTTATCCAGAGTTTCTTTGCTGCATATCACTTTGCTGTGTTGCACTTTGGCAATATCTTCCTTAAGCTCATCTTCCGTTTTGGCAATATCGATCCATTCCACATCGGTCCGGTGGGTCATCACATGCTTGGCCTTTTTGTCTGAAAAATAAAACACTTTTTCATGAATGATATTTTGTTCCTTTTCAATCACTCCTTCATGCGTAGCCAGTTTAATAATCTGACGGAGTTCAGCTTCAGTCATATGCTCGTTTTGCTTTTTCACCCCGATCAGATTATTAACCAGGTTGGTTGAAACAGAAAGCAATTTTACAAACGGATAAAATGCAGCACTGAAATAATAGATCACGGGAGCCACTTTCACTGCAATCCGCTGAGGATTGCTTAAAGCTATCGTCTTTGGTACCAACTCGCCGATAACAATCGAGATATAGGTAATACTGATTACGGTTAATGTTAATGCAATTTCGTGGGCATAGGGGGAAGTCAATCCAAATTTCAGGAAAAAAGGAGTGACATCGTCTGCAATATTCATTCCTCCGTAAACACCGGTTATGATTCCGATCAGGGTTATTCCGACCTGAACAGCAGAAAGAAAATTGCCGGAGTTGGTCAGCAGCCTCAAGGCAATTTCCGCTCCTTTGCTCCCGTTAAACTTTAACTGTTCAAGCCTGGTTCTTTTACTCGAAACCAAAGCGATTTCAGATAAAGAGAAAAACCCGTTCAATAAAATTAAAAACCCCAAAATCACTATTTCCATTTCCAAGTTGTTTATTGTGCTGTCAATTCTATCTGATCCTCTGATACGGAGTATACTCCCTTCCGGTTTCTGATCAGTTCATCCAGACGAAGGAAGGGCCCGACAGGACGGCCATTTTTTACTCATTTCTGATCATATCCCTCAGCTTTAGGATCGTATTCCAGTTCCGGGCTGTAGTGATTACCCGAAGCTTCCTTTCGATATAGTCGGACGTCAATTTAGTCTTTGCAAAACCGTTATGATAATATACAAACAACAGATCATCTGTCAGGTAATAATTTTCACTTACTTTCCCTTCATCTTTGAAAACCTGTAACTGAACAGGGTCAACCCTCTCTGATAACATTACGACAGCCCTTTTGTCGTAATCACATTCTGTCTCTGCACTGAAAGGACTTTTCTCTGCAATATCTGTCAGTTCATTCGCTGTTTTTATGATCATATTTACATTGATCCCAAAATTGGTTCTGATAACCTGAGCGACCTGATCCACGATCTTTTCTTTTCCTTGTTTGGACTGAAGAATCAGATTACCGCTGTTTATATATGTTTTCACGCGTTCAAACCGGAGTTCCGTCAATGCCTTTTTCAGAACGTCCATTTTAACGCGGTTATGCCCTCCTATATTAACACCCTTTAAAAATACAACAAACGTGTCCATTTCCCTTAAAAAGATCAAAAATACGCAAAAATATGGTCACCTTGCGAGGAATAGTGCCGGTGATTGAGAAGAACAACTATGCTTTACGACTGTTTGTTTGTAAACAGCTTTTTCAAAACAATAGGATATGGATTACAGAATTGAAACAGATACACTTGGGGAAGTGAAAGTCCCTGCCGGAAAATACTGGGGAGCTCAAACCCAACGCTCGGTCATCAATTTTCCCATTGGTTCCCCTGCATCGATGCCCATCGAAATTATACACGCTTTTGGATATTTAAAAAAAGCAGCGGCCATCACCAATCACCGGTTTGGTATTCTTTCGGATGAAAAGAAAGATCTGATTTGCCGGGTATGCGAAGAGATTACAGAAGGCAGCCTTGACGACCAGTTTCCGCTGGTAATATGGCAGACCGGCTCAGGTACGCAATCGAATATGAACGTCAATGAAGTCATTGCCAACCGCGCTCACGTACTGGCGGGGCATCGGCTGGGTGAAGGCACCCGTTTTATTCATCCCAATGACGATGTGAATAAATCACAATCATCGAACGATACATTTCCGACAGCGATGCATATTGCAGCCTATTCCCGGTTGCTCAGAAACACCATACCGGCGGTCAGTGAGCTTCGTGATACATTATCAAAAAAATCCATGGAAATGATGGATATCGTGAAAATTGGGCGTACCCATTGGATGGATGCCACACCTCTGACCTTGGGACAGGAACTTTCAGGTTATGTTTCCCAGCTCGATCATGGTCTTACAGCCTTGCAGCATACACTTCCGCATCTGTCGGAACTCGCTTTGGGAGGGACCGCCGTAGGTACCGGATTAAACGCACCGAAAGGATACGCCGAAGAAGTGGCCGCAACGATTGCCCGCCTGACAGATTTACCCTTTATCACTGCTAAAAATAAATTTGAATCGCTGGCTGCTCACGATGCGATCGTAGAATCGCACGGAGCGCTCAAACTAATGGCCGTTAGTCTGATGAAAATAGCCAATGACATCCGGTTGATGGCTTCCGGCCCGCGTTCCGGGATCGGTGAGATCATGATACCCGCTAACGAGCCGGGGTCATCGATCATGCCGGGTAAAGTGAATCCGACACAGGTAGAAGCCCTGACTATGGTATGCGTTCAGGTCATGGGCAATGACGTTACCATCAGCATCGCAGGTTCTAACGGGCATTTCGAGCTAAACGTGTTTAAACCCGTCATGATCAATGCGTTTTTGCAATCGGCCACTTTACTGGGTGATGCCTGTCGTTCGTTCAACGAACATTGTGTGTCAGGCATTCAGCCCGACCGCATCCGCATTAATCAACAACTGAGCAATTCATTGATGTTGGTTACCGCCCTGAATCCGCACATTGGTTATGAAAATGCCGCGAGGATAGCAAAAAAGGCTCATGCCGAAAATACGACGCTCAAAGAAGCAGCGATTGCGCTTGGATTGCTCACCGCCTCACAGTTTGATGAATGGGTCGTACCATCAAAAATGATCGGAAATCTGTAATCCGGTACTCGATTTTATTCAGATACTGAATGCGAATGCCCTTCAAGTCAGCGGCTGGGGCCTAAACCATATCGTTCATGTTGCTTATAAGGCAATATATTTTTTACCTTTGCAAAAATTTGAATGATCCATGGAAAACCAACTGCAGATATACAACACACTGAGTCGCAGAAAGGAAGTTTTCGAACCTTTACACCCGGGAAAGGCCGGTATGTATGTTTGCGGTCCGACTGTTTACGGCGAAGCTCATCTGGGTCATGCCCGATCTGCCATTACTTTCGATCTGCTTTTCAGATATCTCAAGCACCTGAATTACAAGGTACGCTATGTCCGTAATATTACCGACGTAGGACATCTGGCCAATGATTCCGATGAGGGTGAAGACAAAATTGCAAAAAAAGCCAGACTGGACGAACTGGAACCCATGGAGGTGGTGCAGATCTATACCAATTATTACGAAAGAGCCATGGAGAAGCTGAATATACTTCCGCCAAGCATTGAACCCCGGGCAAGCGGCCATATTCCGGAACAGATCGAAGCTGTCGAAAAAATACTGGCTTCGGGCTATGCTTACGAAAGTCATGGATCTGTTTATTTCGACGTGGAAAAATATGCAAAAAGCAATCCCTATGGTCAGCTTTCGGGTAGGAAAATTGAAGATCTGCAAACCAATACGCGCAATCTGGAGGGACAACTCGAAAAGCGTTCTCCTCTCGACTTTGCCATCTGGAAAAAAGCATCCCCTGACCATATTATGCGATGGCCATCACGCTGGAGCGATGGCTTTCCGGGCTGGCATCTGGAATGTACGGCCATGAGTTCGAAATACCTGGGTGAAACATTCGACATCCATGGTGGCGGCATGGATCTTACATTTCCGCATCATGAAGCAGAAATGGCACAGGCAAGAGCCGCTTTCGGACATGATTCAGTCCGTTACTGGATGCACAACAACATGATCACCCTCAACGGACAAAAGATGGGAAAATCATTGGGAAACGCCATATCGCTAAATGAATTCTTTTCGGGCGATCATCCGCTGCTGGAAAGGCCCTATTCACCAATGACTATTCGCTATTTCATGCTTACAGCCCATTACCGCAGTACACTCGATTTTTCGAATGAAGCCCTGCAGGCGGCTGAAAAGGGCCTTATGCGCTTGCTGAAAGCCGTTGATGTACTGAATCAGATCAAACCGGCAGACAAATCGACGGTGGGCGTACAAGAACTGGAAGCCACTTGTTACGCCGCAATGAACGATGATTTAAACACTCCGGTCGCGATTGCTTCCTTGTTTGAGGGCGTGAAAATGATCAATTTGATCTTTGAAGGCAAAGAAAATATTTCGCAAGACGATCTGAACGTACTGAAAAATCTTTTCTCCGTTTTCCTGTTCGACCTCTTTGGCCTGGAGAAAACGGAAAAAGAATCAAAACCAAATACCGAGGCCTTTGAAGCTGCCGTGGATTTGCTGCTGGAGCTTCGCATGAAGGCCAAGGCCAATAAAGATTGGGCACAGGCCGACCATATTCGCGATGAACTCGGCAAGCTGGGCTTTGTTATAAAAGACACCAAGGAAGGATTTAGCTGGGAGTTAAAGAAATAACTCCGGCTTTCGTATCTTTGCATAACAATTTTAATCATTAAAAATGGCCGTAACTCGTTTTGGTGTATCACTCGAAGAAGAACTGCTGAAGGCATTGGATGAATATGTGCAGGAGAATTCATTCTCCAACCGTTCTCAGGC
>JBDKTZ010000477.1:0-8530 GCA_039679975.1 Prolixibacteraceae bacterium | reverse complement strand
ATCGTTTAATCCGACATACAGGTCGTACAATTCATCCGGACTTATATCGAGACCTCCGGTCAAAAGGTCTTCTGTTCTTTTCCATTTGCCGGAGTTTCTTTTCACAAAGACGATTTCCTTCATACATATTATTATCACAAATCTTCCCGGGAATGCCGCGCGCGCCAAGGCTCATTCGATATTCCGGGGTGATGCTGAATAGTCTGGTTATTGATCTTAAATTCTTTTGAAATAAATAGTCCGATCTGTTCTTTACAAAAAGAATATATTAATTTCGTAACTAAAGTAATAAATACTTCTTTAACACAAAAGGAGAGCACATCATTTAAGCCATGTCAGATATAAAAATTCAAACTGCACAGAATACGGTATTACTGCAAGACAAAGCTGGCCTTGGAGAACGGATGCTGGCCAGCCTGATCGACCTGGGCGTGATTGCAGCTTATATCTGGATGGGTGCACTTATTCTATTGGCCTTCTCGCATAAGCCGAGCTTTTGGCTGGTCTACTTATTGCCAATTTTTTTCTTTACACTGGTACAGGAGCTGTTTTTCCACGGACAGACGATTGGGAAGAAGGTCATGAAACTGAAAGTTGTTCATCTTGAAGGCCGGGAAGTTCCTGTTTCTTCCTATCTGTTGAGGTGGCTGCTGCGAATTGTCGACATCTGGATCTTGTTTGGCAGCATCGGTACGCTGACAATTATCCTGAGCAGGAACGGACAACGCATCGGCGATCTTGCTGCAAATACAGTTGTCGTGTCAATTAAAGACAATCCCAACTTCTCAGATCTTTTTTATAACACGCAGGGAGAGGATAATGAGCGCGTTGTGTTTAGTCAGGCGCGCTTGCTTCGTGATCAGGATATCGAAATTATCCGGGAGGTTCTGGCGTTCGGAAAAACGAACAGCTATTCCGGGAAAGCAGGAGGGATGGTCAGGCAAACCAGTAATTCGATCAAGAAGAAACTGTCGATCGAGACCGACATGAAACCTGTTCAGTTTCTCGAGCAGCTTCTGAAAGACTACGCTGTTTTGTTCAGGTAGAAACCGCAAATGTTACTTCGTCATTTGAAAAATTCGATTTGATATTGTTTTGGGGTCATTCCCGTAATTCTCTTGAAATTCCTGTTAAAATTCGAAATATTATTGAACCCTGTTTCAAAACATATCTGGGAGACCTGAAGTGTGCCTTCGAGTAATAGTTTGCAGGCAAAGCCTATTCTTAGTTCGTTTAGATATACAGAAATTTTTTTACCTGTTTTTTCCTTGAAGTATCTGCATAAAGACACGCGATGCATGCCTGCAATATCAGCAACTTCTGAGAGAGATACTTCGCGATGATAATTAGATGATAAAAAGCGAATGATTTTTTTAAGACGGTCATCGGTCAGTTCATTTTTGCCGGGTTGATACCTTTCGCTGGCAAGTAACTGCGTATTTTGCGCATTGGACATCAGGTATAAAATTTCCATAAAGTGTATGACTTGCCGGAACCCTTTCATTTTAGTCAATTTGATTAACATTTTGCACAGTTTTTCTGATTCCGGCGGATTAAATTTTATTCCCCTCTCTGACAGCTGAATTAGCTGCTTTATGGATGAGAATTCCGGATACATCGAAAATGTATTTTTCAGGAAGTCATTGGGAAACTGGATAGTCAGGCGATGAACAAAATATTCCGGATCTCCGGTATAATAAATTTCATCACTTCTCCAGTAATGAGGGAGGTTGCCGGCAAGCATAACCAAATCTCCCGGGCCGAAAGGCTCAGCTTGATCGCCCACAAACCGTGTGCCGGTACTCTTTATCACATAGGTAATCTGAAATTCTTCATGAAAATGCCAGGGATGGAGAAAGTATGGTCTTTTTGCATAGTTTATTTTCAACGTGGATTGACCCGGGAAATCGATCTGTTCGTGCCTGTTTTTCATAGCATTTTTATTTTTACACTTTCTGATAACGGATTACCGGAAAATAAATCGTCAGAAATTTCAAAAAATCCCCTCTTTACGGTTTCCTGTCATGACGTGAGTTATTTTCTGTAGTCTTATCCTGTTAAAAGAAACACAGGTAATCCGGAAAGCATGAATTTAAACATATTTCCCGGATAATTTTCCCGGACAAAGATCCTTTGTTTATAAGATACAATAATTGGTTAACAGGATATCGGGATATTGTTATTCTACCTCATATTTTTGACCACACCTAATAGTTTAATCAATTATGAGAAAGAATCAAATCAAAATGAAGGTGATTTTCCATCATCCGCCCGGTATTCGGGAACGGATAGGGCTTTGGACAAATCCGGCACTCGTTTTTCTGCTTTTATTAATGGCAGGATGTGTCAATGAGGATAATACGGAGAGCAATCCGTATGATAAGCCCCACGATTCAGGTAAATCGCTGGTGGTGAATGGTATAGGTCCGGAGAGAGGCGGATATGGAACAAGGGTGGTAATCAGCGGCTCAAATTTTGGTAACGATCCCGAAAGGGTCAACGTGTATTTCAACGAGAAGGAGGCGCTGATACTCGGTATTCAGGATAACGCAATTTATGCCATGTGCCCGAAGCAGCCGGGTGACCTGTCCACCATTAAAGTGGCCGTGCAGGAATCAGACGGTATCTTCACGGAAGCAGAATTAGCCGGTACGCAGTTTAAGTATCTGGTACGGGCTGCTGTAACAACTGTGGCTGGTGTATTAGGCAAGAACCAGGCGATAGACGGACCTGCCCTCGAAGCTTCTTTTCAGCGTCCGGCCAAAGTTGCTGCCGACATCGACGGCAAAAATATTATTGTAGTGGATGATAATGCATCTAAAATACGATTATTATCGCTGACAGACAATAAAGTGGTCACGGTAGCCTCTGTCTCGAATCCCTTTCCATGCGTATTTAATACACAGTATGACAAATGTTTTGTAGGGATAAGAGCGGCCGCCAGAAGGCCCGAACTGTTTGTGTGCCTGTCGAAAGAAAACAACTACATGAGCCCGGTCATGTTTTATGATCAGCGGGACGAAAACGGCAATTATCTGGTGGGGAGTACGGATATATTAAATATTGCGGCAGATGATCAGTATGTTTACCAAATGTCGATGCATGGAGCAAAATTGATCAGGGTGCACCAGACGACAGGAAAAGTTGAAGTGATCGGACAGAATCTGGACATGACGGGCATTTCAAATCTTACCTTTAATCCGAAAGACAGAAAAATATATGCCATATCGGAAACAACGGGCAGATTAAACCGGTTTGACCCTTACCATACCCCGACAGGCAGAACAACTCCCTGGATCACAAACAATGACGTGGAATATGTTTTGGGAAATGGTATTGGTTCGCCCATAGAAGGATATGGCGAGCAGGCACGGTGTCCTTGCGCGGGAATAACTACGGACAGAGATGGGAATATCTATGGAGCCGACTTTACGAATCATGTGATCTGGAAGTTTGATGTAATTGCGCGCAATGCTGCCATTTTTGCCGGAACGCCCGGTTTATCAGGGTATAAAGACGGCAAACCGCTCGAATCAATGGTTGCACGGCCGCTGGGATTGACCGTTACTGCTGATGGAATCGTGTATATCGCAGATACAAATAATTATCTGATACGACGTGTTTCCGTTCAGTAACAGCGCACATTATAAATCAATAAATCAGGAGACCAGGCATGATTTTTTGCCAAAAGAAGTTCAATTGAATGAAAAAGGCAAAAATCGTGCGGGTTCCATACGACTATTAAAAGACAAATTGCAGACGTAATGAAAGACCAATATATCAAAAGCCTGCTTATATGGTTTGCGGGCGTCCTGATCAGTATCACCGCTTTTGCCCAGACAGAAGTGACGGTAAAAGGGGTTGTGACCGACCCGAATAATGAGATCATGCCGGGTGTGACAGTATATTCCAAAACTCAGCCGGGAACGGGTACGGTGAGCCGGGAAGACGGGAATTATGAAATTAAGGTGAAGCAGGGATCCGTGCTGGTTTTTTCCTTCATCGGGTACAAAACGCAGGAGGTAACGCCTGGAAAGGCTGCGGTTCAGACCATCAATGTATCGATGGAAGAGAGCGAACAGCAAATTGAAGAAGTTGCTGTAGTGGGTTATGGGACGCAGCGCAAAGTAAGCGTAGTGGGTGCCATTGCGACCATTAAGCCGGACGAACTTCAGGTAGGCGGTGTCACGTCGGTGAGCAACGCACTGGCAGGCCGGGTGGCTGGTCTCATCGGGATCCAGAGCAGCGGCGAGCCTGGCGCCGACGTGTCGGAGTTCTGGATTCGCGGCATCAGCACCTTTGGCGGCGGCGCCAGCGCGCTGGTATTAATTGACGGCATTGACCGGGGTGCCGGAGCGCTGAACCAGCTTGCACCAGAAGACATTGAGAGTTTTTCTATCCTCAAAGACGCTTCGGCCACGGCGGTCTACGGCGCGCGCGGAGCCAACGGCGTGATCATGATCAACACTAAACGCGGGCAGGAAGGTAAAATATCGATCAACGCCAATGTGAAAACCATGCTGGAATCATTGCCCCGCTTACCCGAGTACCTGAGGGCCTACGATTATGCCACCTTAGCCAACGAAGCAAGATTGGTCAGGGGAGACAAATCGGTGTATTCGCCTGAAATATTCGACATCATTAAATACAATATGGACCCTGACCTCTATCCTGATGTGAGTTGGCAGGACGAAATCCTGAAAGACAGGACCTACGGCTTACAGGGCAACATCAATATATCCGGCGGCAGTAAACTGGCACGTTATTATATGAGCGGATTTTATCGCACCAACGATGCGGTATACAAACAAACCGGAATGGAACGCTACCATTCCAACGTTCGCCGTAACCAATATTCGTTTCGGAGCAACATCGACGTCGATGTGACCAAATCAACCCTGGTAAGTTTGCTGTTGTCGGCCACGCTGGTTGATCAGAACCGTCCCGGCATAGGTACTACCGAAGAAATCTGGGGGGCGCAGGCAAACCTCACCCCGCTGCTGGTGCCGGTCATGTATTCCAATGGCCAATTTCCGTCTTACGGATCAGGAATCAATACCTCCCCTTATGTACTGCTCAACGAAACGGGCTTTTTGACCAATCGAGACAACCGTATCGAATCGGCGCTGAAAATTGAACAGGATCTGAGCAGATTGCTGAAAGGACTTAAAGTGACGGGACTGTTATCGTTCGACCTGTTCAACAACCACCTGACCTCGCGCACCAAAATGCCCGATCTCTATCATGCGGTTGACCGCAACTGGGCTACCGGCGAGTTACTGACCGAAAAAGTACTGACCCTGACACCCATGCATTTTGCTTCCTCCTCGTACGGTACCCGCACCATGTACGTGGAAACAAAAGCGGAATACAACACGACTATCCGGGATCAACACCGTATCGGGGCCCTGTTCCTTTACCAACAGAAAGATTACCAGCGCACAGATGTGAATGATGAATTGTTGTCTATTCCAAAAAGAAACCAGGGGATCGCGGGACGCCTGACCTATTCCTACCAGGATATTTATTTCCTCGAAGGTAACTTCGGGTATAATGGTTCGGAAAACTTTCCCAAAGGACAGCGCTTCGGCTTTTTTCCTTCTGTAGCGCTGGGTTATGTGCTGTCGAACTATCAGTCGGTAAAAGACAGGTTTCCTTTCGTCGATATGCTGAAGCTGCGCTATTCCTATGGTTTGGTGGGTAATGACCAGATAACCAGGAACGGCGCTGATGTGCGTTTCCCTTACCTGACTACTGTGACCACAAACGCTCCGGGTTATGCGTTCGGTGATATTGCCTCCGGTGTTCCGGGAGTAAGCGAGGACGTGTTGGGATCAACCGGTTTGGTATGGGAAAGCGCCGTGAAACAGAACTGGGGTATTGACCTGCAGTTGTGGAAAGCGTTCAACCTTACGATGGACGCTTTCAAAGACCGCCGCGACAACATTTTCATGGTAAGGAGCACATTGCCCGGAACGATGGGAGTGGGGTCGGTGGTTTGGGGCAACGTCGGGAAGATGAAAAGCTGGGGTGTTGACGGAACTGCTTCCTGGACCCGTCAGGTCGGGGATTTTAACGTGGAAGTGCGCGGAAACTTCACCTTTACTCGTGACAAAATCGTGGATTATGATGAGCCTCCTGTACGCTATCCTTATCTGGCAAGAAAAGGTTCCAGCAATGATGTAACGAGGGGATTGATCGCACTTGGTTTGTTCAAAGATGAAAATGATGTAAGAAACAGTCCGGCACAGTTTGGCGAAGTGTTGCCGGGTGATATTAAGTATCAGGATGTGAATGGTGACGGCGTGATTGACAGTTATGATATCGTGCCTATCGGCAATGCCAGAATCCCCAAAATGCAGTATGGTTTTGCAGGAAGCCTGATGTGGAAAGGGATTGACTTTAATATCTTTTTCCGCGGACAGGGTAAAGCCGACTTCTTTCTGGGCGGAACAGGTTATTACCCGTTTTCCGGGGCCGAAAGAGGCAATGTGCTGAGCATCGTCAATGACCCGAAAAACAGATGGATCCCGGCAGATTATGCTGCCATGCAAGGCATCGACCCGTCGTTGGCGGAAAACCCCGGTGCAAGGTTTCCAAGGCTTACCTACGGAGCGAATATCAATAATAACCGGGCTTCAACTTTTTGGCTTGCCAACGCCAGTTTTCTGCGACTGAAAACCCTTGAGATAGGTTATACATTACCTAAAAAATGGATGGAAAAAGTGTCCGTAAACAATCTCCGAGTTTCTGCCATCGGCGATAACCTTTACTTATGGGATAAGTTAAAACTCTGGGATCCTGAACAGGCAAGCAGCAACGGGGCTGTTTACCCGATCACCCGTTCCTGGTCGTTGGTAGTACAGCTTTCGTTCTAAATAATATAACAAGATAAAATATGAGAGTTATGATAATGAAATATATAAAAGCCATAAAAAGGGCATTCATATTTGCAGCGTTGGTGGGAGGCGGGATGTTCCAGTCCTGCAATTTCCTCGACATTGACCCGTATATCACGGACTTGTTTACTTTAGATACCGTATTTGCCAAACGGACTTACACCCTGGGATACCTGAACAATGTTTATTCTTATTTGGCAGATAACGGTTCGTCACGGGGGAACGATGCTCTGACCATGCCCTATTCTTTTATTACCGATGAAGGGAATGTAGCTTACAAGCGGGGAACTACTGAAGTCCATAATCATAATTTTTTCACCAATAACCAGATGACGTCCGAGCTGCTGAATAATTTTAACCGGTGGGCATTTTTTTACGAGGGCATCCGGCGGGCGAGCACTTTTATTCAACGCGTCAATGAATGCAAGGAAGCTTCAGAGATGGAACGCATTGAGTGGACAGGAGAAGCACTGTTCGTGAAGGCATCGGTTTACTTCGAGCTGATGCTGGCATGGGGACCTGTGCCCATTGTTCCGGATGAACCCTATACTCTGGATGCGCCGCTTGACAAACTGATGTTGGAACGAAACACCTGGGACGAGTGCAGCGATTATGTGACCGGACTGCTGGAGCAGGCTATTCAATGGTTACCCGAACAGGTTTTGGATAATTCACAGACAGGACGCGCAACGAAAAATGCAGCAAGAGCATTATTATCACGGTTAACGCTGTATACGGCAAGTCCGCTGTATAACGGACAGAATCAGGAGTTTTCAGGATGGCGCAACAAGGCGGGCGTACCTTACCTGAACCCTGAAAAGAGTATGGAGAAATGGGCGAAAGCTGCAGCGGCAGCCAAACAGTTGGTCGACCTGAAACCCAGCGATCTTTACACCGTACCGGAAATGGACAATACACCTGTTTTGCCCGATAATGTGGAAAAAGCCGGCTTCCCTAACGGAGCAGGTGGAATTGACCACTTCCATTCCTATTCTGACATGTTCACCTGTGAGTGTACCAATGCTTCCGAGAACGCCGAAATCCTGTTCAGCAGACAATCGACGAATACGAACACGTTTAACCGTTATTGCGCTCCTCACATCATTCTCGGATATGCCACGTTTTTTGTTCCCCAAAATATGGTCGACGCCTATTATATGGCCGACGGGCAAACCATAGACAATTCAAGCTCCGCATATCCTTACGAAACAGGATTTACAAGCAACGACAGTGTCTGGTCGGGCGGGAAAAACGATAACGGGTTCACGTTGCTCAGCGGTACGTCTAAATGGTATGTCAACCGCGAAATGCGTTTTTATGCCAGCATTGGTTACAATAATTCCTGGTATCCTTCTACCTCCACTCCTCCGCAATTAGTCGATGCCCGCGACGGCAAAGCCGGGAAATTCTATTCCGACAGCAAAAGTGGCAAAAGCTATGCGATGACCGGTTCAGGATATACAGGCGTGGAATATCCCATGACCGGATATGTCCCCCGTAAATTTCTCCATTACGAAGATTCATGGCAAGCCAACGGTCGCCAGAAGTATAAATACAATATTGTTTATCGCATGGCAGAGGTTTACCTGAATTATGCGGAAGCCATGAACGAGTTGGATCAGTCCTATACC
>JBDKTZ010000042.1:0-4362 GCA_039679975.1 Prolixibacteraceae bacterium | reverse complement strand
AGCCGTTGATGAGCAGCATCAGGAACATGATCGTGATCGAGGAAGTGGCAAGCGGTGAAACACCCATAACGATCATCGTTATAGCCGACAATACCAGGCCCAGCGGCAAAAATATCCGGGCATTACTCCGGTCTGACACGTTCCCCATCAGAAACTTACTTAAACCATAAGCAATCGAAACACCTGAAAGTGCAAACCCCAGTTCCGCTTTTGAAAACCCTTCCTGCACCAGGTCGGGCATCGCAAGTGAAAAGTTTTTGCGGACCAGGTAATAACCTGCGTACCCAATAAAAATACCCATGAACACCTGAAACCTCAGCCGCTTGTAATCTTTGTCAACCCGGGATTCAGGGACGGGTTCTTTAAAAGCTGCAGGACGTAAAAATTTAATCATGATTGTAGTTTAGAAGAAAAACAATAAAATAATTGGGTTGAAAGAGATAAATCCTTTGTCCGCGACAAAAGACAAACCATCATCTTTACAGCCGGGAAGACTGATCTGCGTGCAAAGAAAAGAAAAAACAGAGAGAAATAACAAGGTTGCCAATCTGTTTTGCCGGGCACAGAGCGGGAACCTGTTTCCATTTATTTACCTTAAATTGCTTTCGCGGAGGAAAAATACAAAAAATATGAAATAAAAACAAATATATCGAAATATTTCAAACAATAAAAAAAACAATACCGTTCCAATCATCTGACCGACAAAACAAGACAGAGAATTATTGATTTTTTGTTACGTGGATTTTTTCCTATTTTTGAAGGAAAATTCAATTATTTATCATGATCACCTCACAGCGTCACAAGTACATTCTTGAAAAAGTTGCCAAAAAAGGTTTCGTAACCGTATCCGAACTCAGCGATGAATTAAATGTTTCCACCGTAACAATCCGAAAAGACCTGAAAGTTCTGGAAGAACGTAAACTGCTTTATAAAACCCACGGCGGAGCAAGCGTCACCGATCCATACATCAATGACCGCCCCGTCGATATGAAGGAGAATATTGAGGTTGAGCAAAAGGAACGGATCGCCCAAAAGGCAGCCGAACTGGTCATTCCGAACGATTCGATCATTATTGCCTCCGGAACAACAGTTCTTGCCCTGGCCAAAGCCCTGAACACGGAACATAATCTGACCGTACTGACAAGCGCCATGAACGTCAGCCTGGCGCTCCTGCAGCATCAAAACATCGAAGTGGTTCAGCTTGGAGGTAGTGTGAGGAGAACCTCCTCTTCGGTTGTGGGACATTATGCGGAAAACATGTTGCAAAACTTTGCCTGCAGTAAACTATTCCTCGGCGTCGATGGTATCGATCTCGATTTTGGACTTACCACCACGAACCTGATGGAAGCCCAGCTCAATCAGCAAATGATGAAAATTGCCCAGAAAGTAGTGGTGATTGCCGATGCAACCAAATTCGGAAAGAAAGGATTTGGAAAGATCTGCGATCTGGATAAAGCCGATATCATTATTACAGACAAAAGGATCCCAGAACATTTCATAAGCAAAATAGAAGAGCTCGGGATCCAGCTATTGATTGTCTGACTTTTGAGCACGAAAAAAAAGCCACAACTTGTGGCTTTTTGATTTATTTAGGATTGGATTTGTTCTTCCTGATCTTCCAGGTTTCAGTGTGAAATTTTACCATGGGGTCAGCTATGTCATTGCACTTCACGATCAGCGCGCCTTCCTTTTCCCAATACGTTTTAACGGTAAGGCCGTTCATCGGTCCATCTTCCGGTCCTCTCACCGTTTCATCATCCGGATTGATAATGATTTTTAATCCGGCCGACTGGTTTAGCATATCCATATCACCCCGGCTGTTTCCCCCTACAATCAGCGGCCGGGTCTTGATAAAGGTCTCAATGGCATGAGCCTTGCCGTCGTCCTGTGGAATGGGGGGTATGATCTCACCTGTTGTTACCCCACTGGCAATCACGCACTTTGCACCAACAATGAAGATATTGGGGAGGCCAAATTCTTCAGCAACGAACTTCTGGTAAAGTAATTCCGGGGAAGCGGTCAGTATCCAGATTTCAAAGCCATATTCCTTCAGGTTGGCAATGAATTCCTTCATTTCCTGGTAGAATTTTCCTTTATAGGATCTTCTGTAACAATCATAGCCTATATTCTCAATTTCTTCGGGTGTAAGTCCGGCCAGGAAATGAACCCGGTCTTCCACGTAGGCTTTCCCCACGTTATTGCCATCCTTGACCATCCTGTCCAAAATCGCCAGTTTTTCCCGGGCAACTTTATCGTTCCTTTTCTTTAAGACGTCGTCAGCATACTGATAAAGAGCCTCATCCGCCAGATAATAAGGAACTTGCCCAAAGGTAGTGCCATCACAATCAAACACAGAGACTTTTCTTTCAGTCATGGGAAGCGTCGAATTCAGAAAACCTTCCAGCTTGTCATTCACCTCTTTGGACCATCCCTTAACCGGACGAAAGGTTTGCGCCTGAACGTTTTGTAACAAGCACAAGCCTAACAGGACACAGGCTGACAATAATTTTCTCATAGCAATCTCTCTTTATTTACTCTTCAACATCAGAAATATCATGGCAGCGAGACCAGCTCCGACTATCGGAGCCAGAACAGGGATCCAGGAATAGGACCAGTCGCTGGCGCCTTTGTGCTTCATGGGTAACAGGGCATGCATGATACGAGGTCCGAGGTCACGTGCAGGATTGATGGCATAACCGGTCGTACCTCCTAATGACATGCCAATTCCCATTACCACCAGTGAAACCGGAAGTGCCTCCAGAGTCCCCAGTTTAAATTTAACCTGATCAAAACCATTACCTTGTATGGAAGGCGAAGCAATATAGAAAATCGCAAAGATCAACACGAAAGTTCCAATCACTTCACAGACGAAGTTATCTCTATAGTTCCGGATTGCCGGGCCTGTACAGTAACATGCAAGGATGGTCCCGGGTTCTTTGGTTTCATCGAAATGACTCCGAAAAAAGACCCAGACCAGCAAAGCGCCGGCTGCTCCGCCGGCAAGCTGCCCGGCTATATACAGCGGCGCCTGTTCCCATGGGAATGCACCAATCAGTGCAAGTCCGACGGTGACAGCGGGATTGAGATGAGCTCCTGAAACCGGACCGGCTACAACAACACCTACAAATACGGCAAGCCCCCACGCAAGGGTAATCACAATCCATGCGGCACTGCTCCCCGAAGACTTGGTTCCCGCAAGATTCATGTTGGCAACGACTCCATCGCCAAGGAGCACCAAAAGCATGGTCCCTAAAAATTCATACCAAAAATTAATCATGTTATACAGTTTAGGTTTAGTTTTCAGTATCCCATTTCATCGAACGTTTCAATGCTTCCTGCCACCTGCCAATCATCCGTTCGGTCTCAGCAGAAGACACTGCAGGCTCAAATTGCTGATCGGTTCCCTGCCGCCGGCAAATTTCATCCAGGTTTTCCCAACAGCCGACTGCGAGGCCTGCCAAATAGGCCGCACCCATCGCCGTTGTTTCAAGTACCCGGGGACGCACCACCGTTCGCTGGATGATATCGGATTGAAACTGCATTAAAAAATCGTTAGCTGCCGCACCTCCGTCTACACGGAGCTCACTGATCTGAATGCCTGCATCGGCTTCCATCGCTTTCAGAACATCGTAGGTTTGAAAAGCAATTCCCTCCAATGCAGCGCGACAGATATGCGCAGCCGTTGTTCCTCTTGTCAGCCCAATGATCAATCCTCGTGCATGAGGGTCCCAATGCGGTGTACCTAAGCCGGTAAGAGCGGGAACAAGATAAATTCCTCCGTTATCAGGGACCGAACGGGCCAGCTTTTCAATTTCAGACGACGACTTGATAATACCCAGTCCGTCGCGCAGCCATTGTACTATAGCACCACCAACAAAAATGCTTCCTTCAAGGGCATATGTGGTCTCTCCATTGATTTTCCATGCGATCGTGGTCAGCAATTTATTGCCCGACCTGACTGGTTTAGTTCCGGTGTTAGCCAGGATAAAACAGCCGGTACCATAAGTATTTTTGACCATTCCCGGCTTGATGCAACACTGTCCAAAAGTGGCAGCCTGCTGATCGCCTGCAATTCCTGAAACCGGGATTTCAGGCCCAAACCGGGAAGTCGTTCCGTACACTTCCGACGATGATCTCACTTCGGGAAGTATCGAAGCCGGGATATTTAGCAGATCGAGCAACTCAGTATCCCATTCCAGGGTATGGATATTGAAAAGCATTGTTCGGCTGGCATTCGTCACATCGGTCACATGAACAGCGCCCTTTGTGAAGTTCCACAACAACCAGCTGTCGACTGTACCAAAAGCCAGTTTTCCGGCTTCGGCCTGTTGCCTTGCACCGGGAACATGATCCAGCATCCAT
>JBDKTZ010000196.1:0-13206 GCA_039679975.1 Prolixibacteraceae bacterium | reverse complement strand
ATAATAATTGGCAGTACTTTCATCAATCCGAAAAGGAACATCTGTGTAAAACCTACAGCGTCCAGTTGCCCTAAAGCGCCAAAGTGCTGGTATCCTACATTATACATCCCAAACAGCAGAGCCGGAACCAGCGACAGAACCACGATACTCATGGTTCTTTTCATATCGATGGCATCGTGGATGTGTGTGCCTGATTTTGATGTTGTTTTTGGAACGAACAGGAATGTGAAGAATGCATCGTGAGTGGAATGTAACCAATGGTATTTTCCGCCTTTCTCCACATATGGTTTCGTCTTTTCAAAAAAGTTTTTTATAGCTTTCATTGAATTGTTATGTTTCATTTTCATTAGTCGCTTCTCCCGCCCGGCAAAATACAAACTAATTGATTTTGCACTGCTTACCCGAAGCGTTTGTTATCCCACTTCTTTCATCATGATATTGAGTCCCTCACGCAGGATTTCCTGAACTTTTATTTTTGAAGTATCAGCAAATTCACAAAGGGCAAGGTCTTCTTCAATTACTTCATAAATTCCCAGCTGTTCCATCCTGTCGATGTCATTTGTAAGAATCGCTTTTAAAAGGTAAACGGGCAGAAGGTCCATGGGCAGGAACTGCTCGTACTGGCCGGTCAAAACAAAGGCTCGTTCTCCGCCGTGCATATTGGCTGTGAGCACATACTCTTTTTGGGGAAATAATGCGGACAGAAAAGTTTTGCTTGCTGAAAATTTATCTTTTCCCGGCAATGCCCACCCAAGTGGCTCATAATCATCGCCTTCGGGAATCACCGTGATCATCTGATCAAAAAAACCAAGATAATCATTACGGTCTATCTTTTTACCTGTGAGTACATTCCCGCTGATATAACGCTCGTGAGTTTCTTTTTTTGTTGTAGTGCTCAGAAGGTTTGTTAATTCGGCTCCAAGCATGGTTTTGTAATATTGTGGCTTTTTTACCTCAGAGCCGGACAAAGCGATAATTTTGGTGGCATTCAGCTTTCCTTCCTTAAACAGGCGACCAATAAACACTACTGCCTGAGGAGAAACAGTCCAGATTGTATCTCCTTTGAACAGGGGCGACACATGATGAATATGAACTCCCACATTCCCTGCAGGATGAGGTCCTTCAAAGATATTAACAGTCGCATTTTTCACAGAAGCAAAAATACCGTTGGCTTGTTTGAGTGATATTCCAAGGTAAATCGAGCCGTCCGTCAATTTGCTCAATGCGTTTATACCGGTTTGCAGGGCAGCCTGATCGTTTTTGAAAATGAATTCGTAATCAGGTGCGAGCGGAGCTGAGTCGAATCCTGAAATAAAAATATGTTTGGGAGTGATCGCCGGATTTGCCAATATTCCATATGGCCGTTGTATGATGTTTGGCCAAAGTCCGCTTTCCAACAGCAACCTGATAATTTCTTCTTTTGGCAGGGTTAGCGGGTCAACAACAGGGAACGCCCGGAATTCGTTTTTCCCGTCAGACTCAATCACAATTTCGAGTATTTTGCGACGTTCTCCCCGGTTGATTGCTTTTACCGTTCCGCTGACGGGTGAAGTGAATAAAATTTCAGGATGATATTTATCGAAGAACAGGGCGTCACCAGCTTTTACCTGTGCATCAGCTTTGACACTTAATTTGGGGACTAAACCAAAGAAATCTGTTGGCTTAAGGGCTACGGTTCCGGACACCGGAGCATCCATCAGAACAGCTTCTGGGGTTCCCTTTATCCGTATATCCAGCCCGCGTTTGAATTTAAAATGCTTTGACATTGTAATCCCTTGTTATATTTGTCGTTTTAGGGTTGTAAAAGTACATATTTATTGAAAACCTTTCACCATTTTTTATTCACAATTTGGAATGATTATACGTATTCAAAGCGCGGAAATGTAATTGAAAGGTCGGGAGATGAACAGAGGTTGAAAAAAAATGGTGTAGTTTGTTGATAATTAATAAAAAAGAATATGGAAAATTGTCTTTAAAAGCTGCTGCTTCATTTTTTTTGAAGAATTCTTTCGTTATCTTTTCATTAATTTTTCGTGTCGTCAACGCACGATCTTTAAAATAGAAGATTCCTCTTCCACCGGCAACCAAAAAGAAAATTCTGAACCGCTGTTTACCTCCGATTTTACCTCGATCGCTCCCCCCAGCAATTCAGTATAATGACGGGCAATGGCCAACCCAAGACCAGTACCTTCATATTTTCTGGTGGTGGTATGATCGATCTGAAGAAAACGTTCAAAAATACGTTCCAGGTTAGACTGGTCAATGCCAATTCCAGTATCCTTTATAAAGAATCTGATTTTTTCTTTTCCTTCCATCCGGTAGCCAAATTCGATTTCTCCCTGATGAGTAAATTTAATGGCATTGTCAATCAGTTTTTTCAGAATTTCTGAAAGCAAATACTTATCTGTGACAAGACTAAATTTGGGATTGGAGTTTTCGGCCAGGAGCTTGAGCCGGACCGGTTTGTTGATCATCTCCATGCTGTATTCGCGATAGAGTTCAACCATCAGGTCATTGATCTTGCATATACCTTTAGTGACTGTGATCTGGTTACTTTCAATTTTTGAAATGCTGATCATGTTATTGACCATTTCCATCAGCAGTTTCCCATTGCTGACAATAATCTCTACAAACCTTTCTTTTTCTTCGTTATCAAAATCAGGTGAACCAATCATCCTCGAGAATCCAATAATCGCGTTCATGGGTGTCCTGATCTCGTGTGAGATATTGGCGAGGAAAGCTGATTTTAATTCATCAGCTTCTTCGGCTCGCTGTTTTGCTTCCTCCAGTTTCATTTCCGTTATTTTGCGTTTTGTGATGTCGCGCGCAATGGAAATAACCGAATGATCGTCCAGTCTCGCGATTCTCATTTCGAACATGGCCGTGCCTTTTTCAACACTCAATGCATATTCTATCGTTTCGATACTGTCTTTTTCGATAGCGTCGAGTATACATTGATAGATTTTTCTTGACATATTTTCAGAAAAACCCACCTCGAAAATCGAGTGGCCAATAATGTCGTTAGGCTTAATTTGGATGAATTCCGTTTCCTTGACGACAAAGTCGACGTAAATGCCGTCTTTGTCAATAATAAAAAAGAGATCGGGAATTGCCTCAAGAAGAACTTGGTAACGCTTTTTACTTTCTTCCAGTTTCAAAATATGTTCTTCCTTCTCCGAAACATCATAGAAAATACAAATAACACGGTCTTTCTCGTTGGAAAGAATAAATAATTCGATCCATTTTTTTAGGTGCTCCAGATAAAACCTGGTGGTAAGCTTATTGGAAAACAGGAAAAAATCATTCCAATCAAATGAATTCCGAAAAATTTTCGGGAATACCAGGTCAGCATTTACATTTCTCAATTCCCTGGCGCCAGCTTTAAATACAGATTCAAAGGCACGATTTACTTTGATCGATTGTAATCCGATGGGGTGATTGGCTTCGTCCCTTTTGATATCCAACACCATCAATCCCTGAGGAAACTGACGGAAAGCGTTTGAAATTGCAGCATCAGTATCTTCGGTCTTTTTTTTCAATTCATAAAGAGAGCGCTCAAATTTCCATGAAAACAAAATGCTTACGATCCAGCCGATCGTAAGAATAAAATAAGGATTAAGAAAAAACTCATCCTGTTGCCAGTAAAAGGAAGTAATGTCCTTTAAACGGCCGATAGCAAATAGATGATAGGTAAGGGTGACAAGGCTGATCAGGTAGAAAACGCTTATTCTTTTCCAATGAGTGTTAAAAAAGAGAATAAACACAAAGACAGCCATCAATGACCATAAGGTTTGCCTGATGGTGGAATGTGGAGGGGAAATTGCGAAGGTATCCGATATAAAGAAAAAATAAATGGCAAAGGGAACCATAAAAGTTGCGTTAATTGCGCACATTGGTTGATAATTGCGCAGGCATAAAAGGCTGATCATGAAAATAGTCATCAGCGAGAGATCACCGGGGATGCAGGCATCGTTTGAATACCCGGTAATAGCGAATAAGAAATCGAACATGCTAAAAATCAATCCGGAGGACATAACCACGTACATTCCAATCAATTGGAGTTTTCCGTTTGTTGAATCCGACTTAAGGGATTTAGGAAATAAACTGGATACAAATTTAAGCATGAATGATCCGATCTGTTAAAAACGCATTAAATATAGTAATTTTTGCTGCGGAATGAAGTTTTTTGAAAAGGAGGATCAAGCTTTTTTGAAAGCTGACTTTTATTAGGATATAGGATGAAGAGAATCTATAGTTTTGCGGTGAACGCGGGCAATTGCTTGCCGGTGGTCTGTGAGAGTATATAAGATATAAACATATAAAAAAGGGGATCATGACTAACGGAATTTTTAATGTGCCGGCAGCAAAGAATGAGCCGGTCCTGGCTTATGCTCCGGGATCTGCAGAGCGAGCCGGTTTAAAAGCAAAACTTGCGGAATTGAGGTCAGTTGAAGCGGAGTTGCCTATGATTATTGGAGGAAAAGAAGTGACTACAAATCGGCGTGTCCGTTTTGCTCCTCCTCACGACATTCATCATACGCTTGGATATTATTATCAGGGAGATGCCTCTCATGTGAAGATGGCTATTGATGCTGCGATGCAGGCCAAAGCAAAATGGACTGATCTGTCGTGGCAACACAGAGCATCTGTTTTCCTGAAAGCAGCCGATCTGCTGGCAGGCCCATACCGGTACAAAATTAATGCGGCATCAATGCTCGGACAATCCAAAAACGTTTATCAGGCAGAGATTGATGCCGCTTGTGAACTGGCCGACTTTTTCCGATTTGGAGTGAACTGTATGACCGATATATACCGGATGCAGCCGGACTCGGCAGCAGGACAATGGAATTATAATGAATTTCGTCCGCTCGAAGGGTTTGTATTCGCACTTACCCCCTTCAATTTTACATCAATTGCAGGGAATTTACCTTCTGCTCCTGCCATAATGGGAAATGTGGTTGTATGGAAGCCCTCCAAGGCCGCTGTTTATTCAGCTTTTGTCATCATGGAAGTTCTCATGGAAGCCGGGCTCCCTGACGGGGTGATTAATCTGGTTTACACCCCAGGCCCTGTTGCTTCTGATGTGGTGCTGACTGATCCTGATTTCGCAGGAATTCATTTTACAGGATCAACCGGTGTTTTTCAGGGAATTTGGAAAACAATAGGAGAAAATATTCATAAGTATAAATCATACCCAAGGATAGTGGGGGAGACCGGCGGGAAAGATTTTATTATTGCTGATCAAACAGCCAATCCTCAGGTACTGACAGCCGCAATTATCCGTGGGGCTTTTGAATACCAGGGACAAAAATGTTCTGCCGCTTCCAGAGCATACATTTCAGAAAGTATTTGGACGGAAGTGCGTGAATGTCTTGGGAGGGACCTGTCCACGCTAAAAATGGGACCACCCGAAGACTTTACCAATTTTATTAATGCCGTCATTGATGAAGCTTCATTTAATAAGTTGACCGATTACATTGAACGGGCCAGAACAGATGATGATGCAGAAGTGATTTTTGGAGGCAAGTCTGATAAGACCGTAGGATATTTCATTGAACCGACCGTGATCCTTGCAAAAAAAGCGGATTACATCACGATGGTGGAGGAATTGTTTGGACCTGTTTTGACCATTTATGTTTATGAGGATGATCAGTTGGATGAGATCCTGAGCATTCTTGACAGGACTTCAATTTACGCTCTTACAGGTGCTGTTTTTTCGCAAGACCGTTACCAGATCGAAAAAATTACTAAACGATTGGAAAATGCAGCGGGTAATTTTTACATCAACGATAAGCCTACAGGTGCTGTAGTGGGACAGCAACCTTTTGGCGGAGCAAGAGGCTCCGGGACCAATGATAAAGCCGGTTCTGTATTTAATATGCTAAGGTGGACTTCCATCCGCACCATTAAGGAAAATTTTGTTCCTCCAATAAACTATCTGTATCCGAGTTTTTTGCCGGATCAGGAATAAAACAATAAAGAGGAGATGATTCGGATTATCTCTTTTTTTATTTGCTCAGATCGCTTATTTTTGTTTCAAAAAATAACATATGGGGAAGTTGATTTCATCAGTTCTGAAAAAGATAAGGAAGGAAATGCTGTTTGCTTCAGTCTTTTTCATTTTGTGGATTGGCTTTTTCGACGACTATAATCTTGTTCAGCATTTTCGCGATCAGAATAAGCTGGAGCAACTCATTGAACAAAAAGAATATTTGAAAGCGAAGATCTTGTCCGATAAGAGAAAAATCCATGAGCTCCGGACAAACAAAAAAAACCTTGAAAAGTTTGCAAGGGAGCAGTTCCTGATGAAAAAGAAAAATGAGGAAGTGTTTGTGATTGTTGAAGAAGAATAGCCTTGCTCAATTTAATTCCCTTAGTTGATCTGTAAAACTGAGTTTCCTGATGTGTGTCATGACTAAAAGTCGATTTTTTTTATTTTTATGATCGATTTGTTTGATAAATGGTCAATATTTATTAAATTGAAGCACAAATAGAAGCCATGAACCGGAAACTCCATTTTCGGCAATGTATTGGTCAGTCTCCGACAGGTTTCTAAAGTAAACGACGTACATGAATCTGAACATCGACATATTTAAAATAGAAACCAACCATGTTGCTCCGCGTAAGGGACGCATACTGATTGCCGAACCGTTTCTTCCGGGAAGCTATTTTAATCGTTCGGTCGTACTTCTGGTATCACATAATGAAAAAGGAGCTGTCGGATTTATACTAAATAAGAAAATTGATTTCCCCTTAAATGAAATTATTACTGATTTCCCTGAGTTTAAATCGGAAATATCGATTGGAGGACCGGTGAATACAGACACTGTTTATTTTATTCATTCGCTTGGTACTGATCTCCCCGGGAGCGTTTACGTGAGCGATAACCTGTATTGGGGAGGTGATTTTGAGGAATTGAAGCGACGCATCAATTTAGGGTTGGTGGGACCTAACCAGGTACGTTTCTTTTTAGGATATTCGGGCTGGGATAAAGGACAGCTGGAAGAAGAACTGAATGAAAATTCCTGGCTTGTTTCTGATATCAGTCACAAAGATATCATGGATAAGCCATCTCAGAAATATATGTGGATTGAAGTGGTCCGAAATTTAGGCGGAAAATATTTGCTGTGGGAGCATTTCCCGGAAAATCCTTCTTTAAATTAAGTTGTGAGCAGTGAGTTATTTAAAAAGTCATTCAATTTCCGGATTGTTTTATTTAGATATCTTTTCTTTCCGATTCCCTTCACCCATTGGATCCCATATAAATCGCCCGCGAGAAAAACTTCATCGGCCTGGCGCAAATCGTCTTCATCGAAAAATTCGTCTTCTCGAAAAGTATAACCAGCCTGTTCACTGACCTTCCTGATGGTTTCCCTGCAAGGATCCATATATACACCGGTATCGGGAACAACCGTATGGATATTCATTCCCTGTATCAGAAACAGGTTTCGTTCAGGGGCTTCAAGGAGACATCCTTTTCCGTTTACAAGTACGAATTCCATCAGGGAGGAGGACTGAAACGACTTCAGAATTTTCCAGTATGGTTCCGACCCCATTCGGAGAGAGGATAAAGGAGAAGCAGCTTTAAAGGTTTTTTTAAAAGGTTCTAACACAAGACCCTCGTGATTTAATTCATAACTGATTGAATCGATAGCGCTTGTTCTGACCAAATAGCTGATTGTTTGGTTGTCTGCATATAAATAGATGTCGATCCTGGCACTTTTAAACAACTTATTCTTAATTAATGTTCTTTCTATTTGCCGCTTCAGTTCTTTTGCTTCATTTTTTATGAAAACCGGCAGTTTCCGGTTTAAAAGCTGAAGCTGAAGATTGATCAGTGTAAGATGCTCATTCCAGAATATCAGTTGATTACGGATGGCACGAAGGGAGTCGGAGAAAAGCAATTGTTCCGGGATTTCGGTTCCAAAAATCTTTTCGCCTTGCTTGATAAATTGTCCGTTAACCAGATCGTAAACCATGCCTGTGTTTCAATGTTTGAAGTTCATTTTCTTCCTTCTCTCAGCCTTTTCTCAGATCAGCATAAATAGCTTGTCGATAAAACGTTCCAGGAGCCGTCCGTTTAGCAGGACGGGATAAATAAAACCGAACAGGGCTCCCAGAAAATGTGCATCGTGTGCGATTTGATCCTGCTGTTTCCGGCTCATATAATAGGAATACACGAGATACAAAACGGCAAAGACGATTCCAGGCATGGGAAGTACTCCGAAAAAGTATATATTTTCCCATGGTTCGAAAAAAATAGCCGAAAAAAGGATGGCTGAAACAGCTCCCGAGGCTCCAACGGCATTATAATAATAATTGTTCCTGTGCTTAAAAAGGGCATAGGCATTTGCAATGACCAGACCTCCGATATACAGGATCAGAAAATAAGCGTTTGCCATACGTCCGAACCCGGAATGAAAATAGGCCTCGATAGCCTTGCCAAATGAAAGCAGGACAATCATATTCACAATCAGATGTTCCCAGTTTGCGTGAATGAAGCCATGAGTGATTAGCCGGTAGTACTCTTTTTGATGCCAGATCTTACTGGCATTAAACTGTAATTTTTCCATCAGGTCGGGCCTGTTGAAAGCACTCACCGAAATAACAGCTGTAATTATAATGATGATGATAGTCATATTAGTGTAGTATTTTATAGATCATTTCTTTTTGCAAATCGGCCATGTCGGATGACACGTTTCCCATTCCCTTCGATTTCATATCAAACTCGCGGAGTACAGACATGATCTCTACCACTTTCTTTACAGGATATTGTCTGGCAGCAGAAACATAGGAGGGCACAAAAAAGGGGTTGATCTGCAACGAAGAGGCTATTGCATTTTGCGATTTGTCTTCCAGAAAATGAAAGGTCAGTATTTTCATGAAATAGTAGTATAGATTCGAGATTGTTTTTGTTAATGGATTAGAGGTTGGATTGGCCGCGAAATAATTGATAATTTGGTTTGATTTAAGAATATTCCGCTCTCCAAGTGCATTTTGCAGTTCAAACACGTTAAAATCTTTGCTGATCCCGATATTCTTTTCAACATGATCGGGAGTGATCCTGGTTTTCTTGGGAAAGCTGATAATGAGCTTATTTAATTCGTTGGCCACTTTACTCAAATCGGTTCCCAGATATTCAGAAAGCATGGCCGACGCCTGGGGTTCAATGCTGTATTGTTGCGCTGCAAGATAACTGTTGATCCACGCAGGCAGCTTGTTGTCGTATATTTTTTTTGATTCGAAAAGAACACCCTTCTTTGCAAGCATTTTGGCAAATCCTTTTCTCTTGTCAATGGTTTTATATTTATAATTGATCACCAGGATGGTCGATTTGAGCGGATTGTTTACGTATGGCTCCAGTTCCTCGATCTTTTTTATGTTCTGAGCTTCTCGGACAACAACCACCTGGTAGTTGGCCATCATGGGAAATCTCCGCGCATACGTGATGATTGTATCGGCATCGGCATCTTTGCCGTAAAGAATATACTGATTAAAATCCTGTTCGGTTTTGGTCAGAACATTTTCCGTAATATAATCAGAAATCTGATCGATAAAATAACTCTCATCACCCATCAAAAAATAAATGGGGTGATAAATCTTATTCTTCAGGTTACTAATGATTTCTTCGTATTCCATAGTCAAAAGATGTCAAAAATCGCGAAATTATCAAGCTGCCAAATTGTTGATATTTAAAAGCGCAAGTGTTTTACCGAACGCCCGTTATTTTTTATTTCCATTAATGCATCGATCCCGATTTTCAAATGCAGATCAACAAAGCTGGAGGTAACCAGCTGGTCGCTGGTTTCTGTTTTTATTCCCGTTGAGATCATAGGCTGATCAGAAACCAGCAGTAGGGCGCCCGAAGGAATTTTATTGGCAAAGCCAACTGTGAAGATTGTCGCCGTTTCCATATCGACCGCAATAGCTCTTGATTTTTTCAGGTATTTTTTCAGGCGTTCGTCATACTCCCACACTCGTCTGTTGGTGGTATAAACGACACCCGTCCAGTAGTCGTTCTGATTTTCCCTGATTGCGGTAGATACTGCTCTTTGAAGGCTGAAAGCCGGCAATGCCGGAATTTCAGGGGGGAGATATTCGTTTGATGTACCGTCGCTTCGTATGGCGGCAATAGGCAGAATCAGATCGCCCAGCTTATTTTTTCTTTTTAATCCGCCGCATTTCCCTAAAAACAGAACCGCCTTTGGCAGTATCGCACTGAGCAGGTCCATGATGGTGGCTGCATTTGGACTTCCCATTCCAAAATTGATGATGGTGATCCCTTCGGCCGATGCATTAGGCATATTCCTTTCTTCCCCGATAATTGGCACATTGAAACGATCGGCAAACATTTCGACGTAATGCTGGAAATTCGTCAGAAGTATGTATTCGCCGAAATCTTCCAGCTTCCGCCCGGTATAGCGGGGAAGCCAGTTTTCAACTATTTCATTTTTTGTCTTCATCCGAAAACTTATTTTTTGCATTTTTGAAGAGCGGACAGAACATGGATAGCCTGCATTTCCATAACGATACAAAAATACAACTTTGTAACTGCTAAAGATGCTTACAAAATTAAATTTACCATCATATTCTTTCAGAACCAGACAGGAGGCAGATAAAACTTATATTTTCGATGAAATTCGCAAAAAATACCTGCTGTTAACCCCCGAAGAATGGGTGCGCCAGAACTTTATCAGGTATCTGACCGGTGAAAAAAATTTTCCTGCCGCACTGATGATTATTGAGCGCGGACTGAAAGTTAACGGGAATCCCTTTCGCGCCGATTTACTGATCTGTGACCGGATGGGGGCTCCGTTGCTGGTGGTCGAATTTAAGGCCCCGGCAATCAGAATCAGCCAGGCAGCTTTCGATCAGATTGCCAGGTATAACATGCGGTATCGAGTGCCTTACCTGATTGTTTCAAACGGATTAAGTCATTTCTGCTGTAAGATTGATTTTCTGTCAGAAAGTTATATGTTTTTGAATAAAATACCTGATTTTAAAGAAATTACAATTTAGTAGAAAGCCATTCAGCTTCTCCTACAGAATCTTCTGCATCATAATTTCATCGGTCCATCCGTCAGGGGTTCTGATCCATTCTTTTTTAGTTCCCAAAAGCTGAAAACCTTCTTTTTCAAATAAAGCTCTGCTTTCGGGATTGTCCGATCCGATATTGGCATACAACTGGTGCAGTCCGATGATATTTAATCCGTATTCACACATTAGGTGAAGGGCGTCTGTTGCCAAACCTTTCCTGCGATCGGACCTATTATAGATCAGGATCCCGATTCCGGCGCGATGATTGAACGGATCAAAATCGAATAAATCGACTGCACCAACCACATTACATTCCGGATCTTCAATGATGAGCCGAAGCTGTTTCGTTTCGTACAAATCTCGGTGTGATTCCTGAATATATTGCCTGAGTATAAATCGTGAATAGGGTGCAAGGGTATTGCTGACTTTCCAGATTTCCGGGTCGTTTTCCCATTGGTAAAGGAATTCCAGATCTTCCGGTTCGAGGGGACGTAGCCGGATTTGCCCGTACGATAGCTGTGAGTGCCTCATGAAAAAGAGAATTAGATTATTAGATATCAGGAATTAGAGACAAGGGGCGGAAAAAGCCTTGAACCCCGTTCATTTTTATTGCGAAATAGAACTTTCAAAATCCATCCGGTTTTTGATCGAACGACCCAGCGTAATTTCGTCAGCATATTCAAGTTCATCGCCAATTGATACCCCGCGCGCCAGGGTCGATACCTTTACGTTAAATCCTTTCAGTTTTTTAAAGATGAAAAAATTGGTCGTGTCGCCTTCCATCGTTGTGCTTAAAGCCAGGATCACTTCTTCAACTTTACCGTTGCGCACCCTTTCAAGCAGCGAGTTAATCTCCAGATCGGAAGGACCTATGCCATCCATGGGCGAAATAATACCACCCAGGACGTGATAAAGCCCGTTAAATTGCCTTGTATTTTCTATGGCCATTACATCCCTGATATTCTCGACCACGCAGATGATTTCAGGTGTACGCCCAGGTTGGCTGCATAAATGACAAACATCTGTATCCGAGATATTATGGCAGATTTTGCAATGTTTTACCTCGTTCCGGAGCTGAATGAGGCTATTGCCGAATAATTCCACTTCGTTCGATTCCTGCTTCAACAGATGTAGGACCAATCTCAATGCTGTTTTCCTTCCAATACCAGGCAGCTTGGAAAATTCGTTGACCGCGTTTTCCAGCAGCTTCGAAGGAAATTTTTCCGTCATCATCATATCATTCTGTTTTACAAGGGTCAAATTTAGTAACTGGAATGCAAACGGGAGCAGAAAGTTTGATTTTTCTGCTCCCGTTAATGTCGTTGTCGGTTTACACTTAGTCGTCCAGTCCGATCACCGCAACGGTTTCATGAACCTCACCGGGTGCCAGGGTGATGATATCGTTAAATGCATTTATTGTTTCAACACAAATAAAAGCCTGATAGGCCTCGTCGGGCAAATCGGGGATCGTGGCGCAGGCTTCTTTTCCCGGGTTCCACACTGTGGTCACTTTACTTCCTGATTTTTCAATTCTGATCCTTCTCCTGAAAACCGGATCAGCAATCACCACCGGCGATTCCGTGTCATAATAGTGACGGGTTTCGGCTTGTTCAATGCTCAGTTCGTCCTGTTCCTGAATGTAATCGCCAGGCTGTAACTGATTATGGTATCTGGTGTTTTTAAGACCTTCGATGGTGATATTCTCAATTGACGACAAGGAAAAATAGGAATGCAGCGCGCAGCTGTACTCAACTATTTCTGCTGAAGTATTGGTCACTTTCAGGCTCGCCGTGAGTTTCCTGCCGACCACTACAGCCAGTTCGGCCCGGAAATCATGAGGCCACATCGCTTTTGTTTCGTCCGAGGACGTAAGCTGTAAACGGATCATCGTTTCACCGCTTGGCAGAGAAGCAGTTTCAGAGACATCCCAATACATGAGTCTGCCAAAACCATGCTGTGGTTTTTCGGGATCTGTTTTATGAAGCCCAAACCAGGGGAAGCATACCGGTATTCCGCCGCGTATAGGAAAGCCTTCCTCAAAGTTGCTCATGGGGCTGAGCCAGAGAATTTCCATGGTGTTATGCGGTTTGAAACTCGTAATTTGTGCACCATACAAACAGATGTCGGCATCTGCATACTTATTTGAGATCGTGGCAAAAATCAGGTCAT
>JBDKTZ010000519.1:0-16610 GCA_039679975.1 Prolixibacteraceae bacterium | reverse complement strand
TTAAAATTCGTCCCTTCTACAATACCACCATTATTCAGATAACCAATACCAAGAGAAAAGTTCGATTTTTCGCTTCCGCCCTGAACGTTCAAATCCTGATTTGAAATATACGCTGTCCTGAATACTTCTTTAAACCAGTTTGTTCTGGTCACGGCATTAGCGGGATCCTTGTAATAATCCCAAACGGATTCAGTTTCCGGAGTTCCATCGTTGGTCAAGGCCTCTGTATGAATCACGTTCCTTTGTTCGGCCGTCAACGATTTTGGCATTTCCCAGACTTGTTGAACACCCTGGCTGGTATTAAATGAAACACTTGTGCTTTCACCCCGCTTGCCTTTTTTAGTCGTGATAATGACCACTCCGTTCGCCCCCCTTGAACCATAAATAGCAGCAGATGCAGCATCTTTCAGCACCGTCATGCTTTCGACGTCGGCCGGGTTTACCGGAATGCTTCCAACAATCCCGTCAACGACATACAGCGGACTGTTGTCGTTGATGGAGCCGGCACCTCTGACCCTGACTTCCGTACCTCCCCCCGGTTCTCCGGAATTTTGAATGACGGTCACCCCGGCAGCCTTGCCCTGTAAGGCATGGGTGACTGATTGATTAACCCCCTGATTCAGTTTTTCCGATGTCACTGACGATACTGCTCCCGTCAAATCAGCCTTCTTTTGAGTGCCGTAACCAATCGTGACTATCTCATTTATCCCGATCACATTTTCTTCCAATGTGACGATCAAATTAGTTTGAGTGCCTACGGTTACTTCTTTTGTTTTCATCCCGACAAAAGAAAAGACGACTACCGGGTTATTATCAGCAACATCAATGGTAAAGCCTCCGTCCGAGTCAGTAATCGTTCCGCTTGTTGTACCCTTCAAAATAACCGATACACCAGGTATTGGTACACCATTGACATCCGTAACCTTTCCCGTAATTTTTACAGGAGCACCGATCGCATTTCCCCGAACAACTTGTTCATCTGTTACCTTGGCGTATCCTGTCACAGAAAAAACCACCAGGGCAATAAACAGCAGGATACCTGCTTTCAAATCAAAAAACAGTTTCCAACCCATAACTTACATCTTTAATAAGAATAAAAATTTAGAAAGAAAAACAGATAAATAGCAGCGTTACTTAAATCTACTTACTACTATTGCGCCGATTTATTCAGTTTAGAGTAACTAAAATTAAACCCGTTCATTTCACTCTTTTATATAGCCGACTGGAATAAAATTAGCAAGAAATTTCGAATTGCGAATTTCAGATTTTTATCTATTATTAATGGTATTTTAGCAATTTCATTCCAAGTTTACACGATAATGCTAAAATTGATTAAAGTCAGGATCGACCTTACGGAACCCGGACTTATCTAATGTCCGCTCCTGTCGGGAAACGGGCAATTTTCTTTCATCTCTTCTCTGATCTCTGATAAGCTGAGTGCTTCAACAAAAACTTTAAAATGGTCGACCTTTCCGTTAAAAAAGCGCTGATCGGGAAATTCTTCATTACGGCCAAGCATCCAACGGGCTGCTGAAGATAAATCAGCAGGAGAGGAAATGGTCAGGCTTCCGGCTTCATTTCCGTCAATAAATATTTTCAATTCATTCCCGTCAGAAAGACCGGCGATATGATGCCAATGGTCTGTCCAGTGATCCGGAAGCGGTACGGAAAGCGTTCCTCTTCCCCATCCTCCTGCAAAAAAAGTAAGCGCCTTATTGTCTGACTCCTGAAAAGCAATAAAATCACCTTTGCTCAAGATATCGGAAAGCCCTCTTTGCCTGACCGGAAGCACCCAGGCCATTACGGTAAGTTTATCCTGTAACTGATCCAGGCTCCTGTTGGGGCTAAAGGTTACAAATCGGAGGGAAGTATCCGGAACAAGCCCATGACAGTCAGAAAACCGGATGCCGTGGTTCAAAAGCCCTGAGCAGTCGTAAATCGTATCGGAGATTGATTCAGTCCCGGCTGAAATCCGGATAACGTCAGATTTCCGGTTCTCATCATATACTTTAAACCGAACAGAACTGCGGCCGATACGTAATTGATAAATTCCTTCTTTGTCTATTTTGATCCGGTGCTCCACTTTCCTGATTTCGCCAGGTGCAACAATTACCAAATCGTCATCGATTAACGAGTCATTGACAAAAACCTTACACAAGGTACTGTCCCGGTATCCGCCTTTATTCATGACCTGATAACCGTAAGTTGCGCTCACCCCTTCTCTGAAAACAGGTTCACACGTCATACCGGTCACCTCTATTCTTCCGGTGTGATCTTTCACGTCGACGCGCACACGCTTTTCTGTTAAATGGTCGATACCGATTTTATGCTCTCCCACACGATAAAGCCGGCATTCAACCGAATCGCGAATGGTGGTTCCTTCATCCAGCAGGACATTTTTTTTGGCATACTCGTTCCCGTTCACCAGCAGCCTGATTGTTTTCGTTCCGGCACTTCCGCTGTTCGAAAGTGCATAACTAACCCAAAATAGTTCATCAGGACCAACGGTGGTCCGTGGAAGGCTAAAATGATCAACCCGGATTGCGGAAGGTTTTTTTGTCTCTGACCGGTTCGTCAGATCGAAATCAAAGCAGGCAGAAGGAGCAGGTATGGTGTCCATGACAAATGACAGTTTCCCTCCATCCATAATCGTTGAATGGGAAAGCCAGAGTTTCCGGTATTGCTGACCATTCAACGTCAATTTTTTTATATAGCAATGATCAGCCCCGTTATTGAGAGATGCAATTATAAACTTTTCCCCGTTCTGAAGATGGAGCGTCACCTTTTCAAAGAGAGGGGAACCGATTTCGTAGGAAGGTCTGCCAGGACAAAAAGGGTAAAATCCCATCGCACTGAAAACATACCAGGCCGACATTGAGCCGAGATCGTCATTGCCCGGCAATCCGCCGGCTGAAGCATCATAATGCGATTGCATCAGCTTTCGTACGCGTTGTTGCGTTTTATGGGGAAACCGGGTATAATTAAAAAAATAAGGAACATGAAGTACCGGTTCGTTATCGAACGGAATGTACCGGCTGTCCAATGCCGAATCCAGGAGGGTTAAAAAAGCCGGATCTCCTCCCATCAGGTTAATCAGGTCACGGGGATTGTGCGGAACAAACATCGAATAACTCCATTTATCTCCCTCTTTATAGCCAAAGTTGCCCGGATGTTCGACATAGTTGTTTCCTTTACGCGGCAGCAAAAATCCCGACCCTGCATGGAATAAATTACGGTAGTTCCTGGAGTAATCCAGCCATTTCAGGTATTCGGACCGCAACCCGGGCAGCTGCGCGGCAAATTGCGCCAATGCCCAGTCGTCGTATGCATATTCAACCGTTTTGGTTACTGACTCCGAATAAGAGTACGGAACGTATCCCAAAGCGCGGTAAGCGGCAAAATCAGACGGAACAGGCGGTGAATTTAACGTTTCCTGCATTGCCCGCCAGGCCAGCTCCGGGTTAAAACCCCGAATACCTTTCATATAGGAGTCGACAATAACCGGTATGATATGATTGCCGGTCATCGGTCCCTTTGGCAGTTTCCCGGTTTGTTCAAACTGATCAAGCGCAGAAAGGATCATATCATTTTGTCTGTCAGGAGTTATCAGGCACAGCAACGGGTGAAGCGTACGAAAGGTGTCCCAGGGAGAAAATCCGCCATACTGATGCTTCCCTTTGGTTTGATGAACCGTTCCATCGGCGCCCTTATAAAATTCTTCTGTATCGGAAATGATAACCGGCAGCAGCAATGAATGGTACAAAGCCGTGTAAAATATTGTCTTATTCGTTCGGGATGAATCACTTACCTCGATTTTCGACAGAAGCTCACTCCAATCACGTTGCGTCTTTTCCCTGAATCGATTAAAATCCCAGCCGGAGGCTTCATTTTCAATATTTTTCCAGGCACTCTCATGGTCAACACCTGAAATTCCGATTTTCATCATCACAACATTATTGTTTTCTCCGCCGGCAGGAAATGTGAAGACGCATCCTCCGCCAACATCTTCCTTCTCCGCAAAATCACGATTAAAGGCGATGATGGTATTGAATGCAGAACCCCGGATAACCCGCTTCGATTCAACCGTGAGCTGCCCGGCATCACCCACATATAACTCTGGTTTCACGTTTGACGGAAAACTGATCCGGATCATCCCCGTTCGCTCCGCGGCCGACACTTCTACTGAAGTACCATTATCGCGGAACAGGACCCGGTAATAACCGGCTTCCGCTGCTTCGTCCTGATGAAAGAACCTGCGACCGGAAGTTCCGGGCTGAAATTGCAGCGATTCTTCCAGCGGCATTATCCTGATACCTCCGGAAGAGCCGTTCGGATAGCCGCTCATATGCTGCGTGCAGGTAAAATACAATATTGAACTGTCCCGGTAGTTGTATCCCTTTGAGTCACCATTCCTGGTTTCGGGAGTTATCTGGACAGCACCAAAAGGAGCGACTGCACCGGGATAGGTTCCGCCTTCGCTGCCCCATGAGGCAGGCGTTTTCGCATCGTCTGTCCCGATAAAAAGGTTCAGGTATTCTAACACCCCCTTCTCCTGAGAGAAAAGAGCGCAAGGCAGCATCATCACGATGAAAAAGCCCGCAGCCACTCGAAACAGAACATTTAGCATCATATTTCCTGGTATTAGTAAATGACTACGCCTGTACCTGACAAAATCATCAGTGGCCTCAATTCATATCACTGGATAAGCCTGCGCATTACCTAAATCTAATAAGTAAAGAAACCGGAACTATCTCACTGACTGATAAACAAAAATTCATCCGGGATTTTACATTCACGAATCTGAATACTCGAAAAACCAACCTCAAGCTCATTTCCCATATAATCCTCAAAATAAAGCAACCGGAATTCGTGATAACCTTTATCCAGTCCTATAATACCTTCAGCACGGCGGGTGCCATGCGATCCGTCGTTATTGACTACTTCTTTCCCGTCAATAAACAGCTTCGACCCATCGTCTGAAAAAGTATAGAAGCGATAAACCGCCTTTTCCGGTATCTTCAGCCAGGCCTGATATTCAAATGCAAACGAATCACGGACAGCCGCAGGTTCAAGGGAGATTGTTTTCAATGTCCCGTTTTTCAATGACCGCGCTGCAGCCAGTTCATCGGTCGATACGAATTTTCCTTCGAAGTAACGATAATTGACCCCCTGTTTGACATCCTTCATTTCAACTGACGGCAGGTATTCCACATTCGCATCGTCGGCTGAAAGTCCGGAAGGGTAATTGTATTGAAACTGCCGGCCCGATGGGGTGCGGATCCAGGTATTAAAACTGAATTCGCCCTCGTGCAATTCGACGATGCGCGACCCGCGTTCCAGATCACCATAGGCATCTGTGCCGGTCACCTGACCAAAGGCCAAAGCGATATCATGTTCCATCCCGATGTAATTATTATCATGATCATGCCCCACGAAAACACCCATCACATCTTTTTTCTCAACAAGTGAAGCAAATAATCCGGAATTGACCTCCGCTGAAGCAATTCCCTCATTCTTCTTTCCGACTGTGGTTTCCTTCCCCACAATATTGTAATACTCCACAAGCGGGATATGAAAATACATCAGCGAGGGTAAAGGGAAGCCCTTATTCCGGGAAGTATAGGAGTCGCTGGTAGTACGGTACCATCCGATCTGATCGTATCGGATCCAGTCATAGTGTCCGATTTTGCGGTCTTTAGGATAATCGTTCGAATCAACACAGTAAATCACGGCAGCAACCGATTTCCCGTCCGACGTCATCACCGGCAGATCATAATTACCACAGCCCGACAATTCCGGTCCTTTTACTCCAGCAAAATACGGAAGCGGCTGAAGCAATTCAAAGATCTGATCACGGGTAATTTCAGGTTCCGCATCATGATTGCCCAACACAACGGCAAAGGGAGTTTTGGCTCTTTCGAAGATAGCAGCAATCTTCTTCCAGCCTTCCCGGGCAGGCGGCGCCGTGACAATATCGCCGGTAAGAACTGCCAGATCGGGTTTTTCGGCCAACAAAACAGCGTTGATCGTCTCCACTGTTTTTACACAGCCGGGCGAATTGTTGTCCCAATGAATATCTGTAAACTGGGCAATTTTAAACGTGTGATCTTTTCTGAACCGGAACTGGATTTTAGGTTGCGCCAAAAGTTCGCTGACTGAACCGGCAATAAACAGGAGCAGCAAAAATGCAATCTGAAAACGTGTTTTTCGTGTTAACATGATTTATCATTTAAGATGAAGCAGTTGAGTAATTTTATAAAAAATTTCAGTGTTTTCATAGATCCCCGAGAACTCTTCGGCACCCGGGCCGTAAGCATACACCGGGACCAAAATTCCTGAATGTTCTTTGGATGAGAAACTCCCGGTTACAGAACCGGATTTCAGGTCACCATCCAGCAAAATGAGGCCACCTGTTTCATGATCGGCTAAAACAATGACCAGCGTTTCTCCGTCCTTCTCAGCCCATTTCAAAACTTCACCGATTGAACGGTCAAAATCCAGGACCTCATCAATGAGTTTCGGAAGATCATTCCAATGTCCGCAGTCGTCGATCCGCGAACCTTCGAGCATTGCAAAAAATCCCTTGTTGTTATCCAGCATCTGAATGGCCTGAAGTGAAGCCTTTGCAAACAGATCTCCGCGCTCACGGGCCAATGGTAATTGCCCCTCTTCAGGAATGCAGATAACCCTCCCCGGCAGTAGCCGCCGCGTTTCATCCCAGTTTGTATAAACCTGATAACCTTTTTGTTTCATTTCAGTTAGCAAATTCCGCCTGTCGCTCCGTTTGCTGAATTTATCCCGGCCGCCGCCGAAAATGTAGTCAACCTGGCAATCCGGGTAGCCGGCTGCAATCTCTTCTTCCTGGTCACGGTCAGCATTGTTGGCACAGAATGCGGCGGGAGTGGCATCATACAAACCGCAAGTCACCACAATACCGGTCTTAAGACCCTTTCCGCGAGCCAGATCAGTCAGCGAGCTCAGCGGGTTACCCTGCATGTCGACCGAGATGGAATGATAGGCTGCCTTTTCACCGGTAGCCATCGCAGTTCCTGCGGCACCGGAATCAGTGATCAGCTTGTTGGCACACCAGGTGCGCGAAAAACCGGTATAGCTGCAGTTATCCAGATTGAGCTCTCCCCGGTTCGCCACCCAGGCCGCCGAAACCTGCGACAAACCCATTCCGTCACCGATCATCAGGATCACGTTCTTAACGCGGTTGTTCTTCACGGGTTCAACCCCGACAATGTCATAAGGTTGATCATAAAGGAAGGAGTTGGTACCTGACGCTGCTTTCTGCTCGTTTTGTCCAAAGACAACCATTGAAGAAATCAGAAAAGTCAGGGAGAATAAAAATATACGGTTCATTTATATCGCATTTTTCAAAAGTAAAAAGGAAAAGCCCCGCGCCGAAAACCAGTTCAGTTTTCATGCGACAGGCCGATTATATTTTGTTAACGCCTGGTTTGAGCATGACCGTTTCCGTTCCGCCATCCCAACTGAGTATCAGCTTCAGTTCAAGATTGGAATTAATTTCCAGAGAAGGACGTTGCTTCGCCGAACTTCTTGCCGCGCATTTCAACGAAAGCATCCCTTCGGGCCCAATGGGATAACGATCAACGCCATGTTCGTCTGTCAGGTTTACACGCCAGTTTATTGTCTTCTTTAAGAAATCCGGATTAATTCCGAACAAGCTCTCGAACAGGATGGCTACCGGGACAAGTCCTGTCCAGCCAACAAAATCAGGACGGGCCAGTAAACCAGGATCGGCCGTTTCGGGAGCGTAATATTCCCAGAAGGTGTTCGTTCTTTTGAATACCTCTCCGACCTGATCATGATGTTTGCTAGCCAGGTCAAAAGCCAGCGAATGAAACCCGTTTCGTTGCAGCCCTTTAATGATCATGTAATTGGTTGGGGCCCAGACACCGCCCTGCCAGTAACGCCCGTCAGCCTGGTATTTCTCATGATCGGCCGGGATTGAGGGAACAGGGTGCTTCCGGTAAAATGTTTCCGGATCAGACAGATGCGCCACAAAAGCCTTCATTTCATCTTTGGTTAACAAATCGCTCCACAACGCCCAGTAGGCGCCGATACTCTTTAATGTTCCCAGGCTTCCGTCAGCATACTTGTCATAGAAAAAACTGGTTTTCGGATCCCACATTTTTTCTTTAACCAGTGTTTTCAATGTTTTCAGTTCATCTTCAATGTCCTCGATCTCCTGCCAGCGCTCCACAAAAAATCCGAAATCAACAAGTAACCGGCCAATAAAAAGCTGCTGCAAACAGGTATCCAGCCAGCTCATATGTCCGTGCGAGAAAATCGGGTTGTAGTTCCGCGGTACCCTAGGCTGGTTATCCATCCCCGTCCCCCAGCCACTCGACCAGTATGATCCGTCCTGCCAGGTCCGGTTCAGTTTCAGCCATTGATAGTAGGCACTCAATACCGGAAATATTTTGTGGATCCGTTCCCATTCACCAAAATGTTGAAAGTACTCCATCTCACTCCAGGGGATCAGATTCGGCCCGGTACTGGTCGGATCATAGCGATGAAAGCAATCTTCTCCGGTAGTTCCCCATATCTCCCGGCAGATAAACCCATCGGGATGTTGCTTGGCGTAAAAATTATCCAGGGTTTTCTGAAACGGGTAAGCGCGTGAACCATATCGGGCAAACAAGGTGATAAAATTGGAATCCCACATAAAGATATTCCCGTTGTAGGCCGTATCGATGTAGGAGGTGATGAAGCCTGACTCTGCCGCCGGATGTTTGATATTGCGGAAAGCAATTTCCCAGGTTTTCCAATACATGTTCATGGCATTTTCGTTCCCTTTCCAAAAGGGTACCGGCAATATTTCACGGGCTTTATCAAAACCGGGTGATTCGGTAATCGCCGGTTTGGCATGACGAAATTCATTCTCGGTAACAAATATGTTTTTGACGTAGGTATTCTTATACGGCAATTTGCCCGTAGTGGTCGCCTCAGTCTGTACCACATCGTCCCCGGCCATCAGTTTAGGAACCGGCAGTGCAGATGCTCCCGCAAGCAGGGCTGTTTTTCTGAAAAAATCGCGTCGTGAGTTCATATCAATTGGTTAGAGGTTACAAGATCGCATAGAGCATAGAGCGTGGGGCATAGCGGAAAAAGGAAAAAGGAAAACGGGGACCGGAGACCGGAAACCGGAGGCCGGATTTGACTTAACACTAATTTCTCGTTACTCGCCACTCACTGCTACCCGTTTCCCTGCTAATTTAAGGAAAAGGAGTCCCGGCGTTTCCGGGACTTCTTTGCACATTATTTCGTAGCGTTATAGATCGTTGCAACCTGAGTGCTGCTTAAAGCATAATCATAGAAGACAACGCTTGCGTATTTTGCCTGAAGTTTCTCTCCATACGTGCCTGTGCCATCCTGATTAATTTTAACAGGAACCCCGGCATTGATGTCGGCGGTCTTCATAAGCGTGGAAGCCTGCAGAACACCGTCAACATAAATTTCTGCGTTCCCTGTACGATTCAAAACGAATGTTACAAAATGCCAGGCATTTCCGAGTAAAGGTGTGGTTTCATCACCCATGCGAAAATCGGTCTTGGTTCCTGCTCCGTCGCCGGCCACAAACCGCAGCCGTCCGTTCAACCAGGCCAGTACCCAGCCTTTATTATTGGAACTATCCCAATTCAGCGTTCCCATCAGTGCCGGATCGTTGGTGTCATGATTGGACTGGAGCCAGAAGCTAATCGAGAAATTCTGATCTGTTCCGAAATTAAGCAGACCTGAATTTTCAACCTCCAGATAAGAATTCTGCCCACCTTTAAAAGAAGCCACAATTCCGCGTTTGGCATCTTCCTGGAAACCTTCAATGTTCACATCCTTTGTTTTCATTTCAACGACTGAACCATCCGATTTCTGAAAAGAAACAATAGAAGGAATATCGCTGATTACCGTGAAGGAATAGGATTTCATCGATTGATAATCAATTCCGTCGACACCCGAATCGTCAAAATATACATGAAATAAAAGCTTGGTACTTTGCCCGAAGGGAATACCCAAATCCTTAACCGGATAAGAGAAGGATGTTTCCTTACCGTTTACTTCGAGAGTAGAAAGGAGTTGCTTCGCGACAGAATTGACAATATCAATCTTTTGAATAGCAAAATTAGACTCAATATCAATTGTCACCTCATCTGTTTTTCTGTAATAATCAGAAAATTCATTGGCTTTTACTTCGCCTGTTCTTGGACTGGTATGGTTGAAGGTTACCTCAAGCCCGGCTAACCTGGCATCGACAGGCTGTGAATCGTCAAAATCACATCCCGGAAAAACAAATGCCAAACCAAATAGCAGAAATACGATATATTTGTTCATATACTTATTCTCTAAATAGTTACTCTATACTTAAATTAATATCCCTGATTTTGCTTCAGGTTAACGCCCTTGGCAATTTCCCGCGTTGGAATCGGAAAAACATGATGTACTGCCGGGTTAAAGTTACGGGCAGGCCAAACTTCAATAATGTCGAGTGAAGCAACTGAGTTCCCCGATAAATTAACTTTGTAACCATGCAGGGGTTTTGCATAAGCAGCTTTAGCGTCTCCCCAGCGCACCAGATCCAAATGACGGAACACGCCAAACTCGAGAGCGAATTCGCAACGCCGTTCATTTTTCAGCTGAGCCTTTGTGGCCTGGCTGTTCCTGGGCAGTCCCGCCCGTGCCCTGATATCGTTGATAAGCTCTTTTGCAGCCGCATCTCCCTCACCGTTCTTCCAGATGAGCGCTTCAGCTTTCATCAGCAACACATCGGCATAACGAACAATTGGAATGTTCAGATCGGTAGTTCCGTTATCACTGTTGGGATTAACCGTTTTGCCCACGCAATCAGCCTCTTCAAAAGGATCAAGGTATTTCCCGAAAGTCATGGCCGACGGACTAGAAACGGATGAAGGATTTACCGCCCAGATGATCTGATTCCCGATAAACATCACAGTGTCGCCGGGAGCGACAATGGTCACTTTCCGACGTTTATCGCCGGCTTCAAACGCATTGAACAATTCAACCGTGGGCTGGTAATAGCCCCAGGTATTATAGTAACCAAATCCGCCATTCTGGAAAATAACGCCGGGGAATTTCGAACCGTCAACCTCCGTGCTGGTGACACTCATAATATACTCCGGACTCCAGTTGTTTTCGATCAGGAAAACATCTTTATAAGTGGGCAGGAGCCCGTGTTTTCCTGAGTTAATGACTTTGTCGGTATACTCGATTACTGTATTATAATATTTATTATCATATTGGGCAGCATAGAGTGCTGCACGGGCAACCAATGACCACGCTGCAGTCTTATGCATCAGTCCCCATTGATTTGTGGGTATCTCATCAAAATAAGGAAGCAACTCGCCGGCCTTCTTCAGATCTTCAATGATCATGTCATAATTTTCAAGCACTGATGCCGGGCGGGGAACGTCGATCTCTTCAATCGGTGTATTTTCTGTAACGATCGGGATTCCTCCGTTGGGTCCGTTATCACCATACCAGGGAGCAAGCCACAAGTAACTGAATCCTCGCCAGAAGTAAGCATGACCCAGCACGTTATTCCTTACTTTTTCAGAGAGTTTACTTGCACCGGGAGCGGATTTAATGAGTTGATTCGCATAATTGATCGTTTCATACATTTTGGGCCAATTATCTCTGACATCCCGGCTGCTGGAACCATTATCCACAAAGTTTTTGATATTTTGCGCCTCAGCCTGTGTCCTCCCGGTAATCAAATTATCACTGCAGTTTTCATACCACATAAAGCCGCGCCCCATTGTGCCCTCTCGATATTGCCAGTCGAACAGGGCGTAAACAGACTGCATCGCCTGATCATCGGTCATATTATTCAACTGGTTCACTTGCCCGTAAGGCTCAAACTCCAGAAATTTATCACAGGAGGTCAATGCCAGGGACAGGACCACCAACGACAACAGTATATCTTTCTTCTTCATGATGTTTTCAATTTAAAAAGTAACATTAAAGCCGAGACTTAACATCCGGGCCACCGGATATCTTCCTGCATCAATACCCAGGTTTCCAACTTCAGGGTCAAATCCGGAATAATTGGTAAAAGTCACCAGGTTTTCTGCGTTCATATAAAAACGGAGAGAGCTGTTGTCCAACCCGATCTTATTGACCAGGCTTGCAGGAATGGTATATGAAACATTCAGATTTTTCAGTCTCAGATAATCTCCTTTTTCCAGAAAGAAATCAGATACCTTTGAATAGTTTCCGTTTGGATCTTCGACTACCGCAAGTCTCGGAATTCCTGAATTTGGATTGTATTCATACGAATCCAGCACATCCACGCTCATGTTCCATCCTTTCGATCCGGTGTAAGTCATGGCTTTTACGCCATTATAAATTTCAACTCCCATGACTCCCTGAAAAATCATACTCAGACTAAAATTTTTCCATTTCGCCCCCACATTAAAACCATAGGAAAAATCAGGGACATCATACGATCCCATATAAATCCGGTCGCCGTCATTAATCTTTCCGTCATTATTGGCATCCCTGAATTTAAGGTCTCCGGGTTTCGCGGATGCCTGAATTTTGGATATATTCCCGCTTGCAGGATCTTTCCAGGTGTAACTGTCAATTTCAGCCTGGCTTTTAAATATTCCAAGCGCATCGATCAGGTAAAAAGAATGCCAGGGCTGACCGGCTGTTGATTGCAATGGTTTCATGGAATTCACATCATCGCTGTGGGCAATGAAGGAAGTTGCTCCGATGCTTTTCACTTCATTTTCAAATGTTCCCACGTTACCGCCAAGTTCAAGGGTCACTTCACCAATTGTTTTATTGTAGCTAAATGAGAGTTCAACACCTTTATTGACAACTTCGCCCACGTTATACTCAGGAGGGGAAGCAACTCCGGCAACAGAGGGAACCGGCATGCTTTCGATCAGATCTTTTGTGTGTTTGTAGAAATAGTCGATCGACACGTTTAATGAATTTTTGAAAACACCCAGGTCAAAACCGACGTTGGTTTGTTCGGTACGTTCCCATTTAAGATCCGGGTTAGGAATGGTTGTCTGGTAAATCCCGTAGGCCTGAACTTCGCCGTCGGCACCCAGGAAAAGAGGCCACCCGGTAACGGAATATGGCGGAGCATAAATAAAACGTCTCACCGAGTTAATGTTACCTACCTGGCCCCAGCTCGCCCTTAATTTCAGGAAACTGATCCCCGGCAGATTATCTTTCACAAAGGGTTCCGAGGTGATTTTCCAGGCGCCTGACAAAGCCGGAAAGATATCGGAATTGTTCCCGGGGCTCAGTTTCGATGAGGCGTCCCGGCGAATACTTCCATTCAAAAAATACCGGTCCGCATACGAATAAGAAACACGCCCCAGCGCCGACACCGACGATTCTTCCCAAATATCTTCCTGCGGTTTAATGGTCCAGTCAGTTCCGTTCAGGAACGTGGCCTGATGCTCATCCTCGATGGCAAATCCTTTCATTTGATTCCAGTTGTACCGGGACGTTGTCTTGGTCATGGTGAAACCGGCCAATACGGAAAGATAATGCTTCTCATTGAACATTTTAGAATAGGAAGCAATGTTCTCCCAAATCCAGTTTTTATATAAGGTATTGGAAATCGTTCTGTAGTTTTCATCGATTGTTCTTCCGGGTTCCAGAAATCTCATCTGGAACGATTCTCTTCTTGAGTTTTTGATATCGATCGAAAAATCTGATCTCAAGCTCAATCCGTTTACTGGCTTTAATTCCAGTGAAGTGTTCGAGAACAAGCGGTTATCCGGGTTGTTCTCTCTTACTTTCTCCAACATGGCCACCGGGTTCCGGAGGTCAGCCTCAACACTGTATCCTTCAGCAAGCGCCCACCGGGGAACAGTTCCGCCATATAATTTATTCCCGTCTTCATCATATTCATAAACCGTTGAAAAACGGGGATAAGCCATGGCTGTGAAAATAGATCCGGTATGACCATCACCCACTGAGCTTTTTCCGTTGCCGGTATCGAATGTCATTTTTTGACTGATTGTTGCCCAGCTTACCGGAGCAAATTCGACATTCAGGCGGGTGGTAAGCTTTTCTGAATAAGTGGTGATCAGGGTTCCTTCCGTGTGATCGTACGACACGGATGCCAGGGCTTTGAGCTCTTTTGACCCTCCTCTTACGGTCAAATCATAGTGTTGCATTCTGCCCGACCGGAATATCTCATCAACCCAATCAGTACGGGTCACATTTCCATAGGGGAATAAAAGCGGATCGTAAGCGATCGGGACTGTTTTTCCTGCAGCAGCCGATGCATCCTTCCATACTTTGTTAAAATCTTCGGAACTCAGTACTTCAGGAAGTTGCCAGGCTGTCTGAAAACCGTTCCAAACATTGGCATCAATCGTCACTTTGCCTTCTTTGGCCTGTTTGGTCGTGATCAGGATAACACCGCCTGAGCCGGCATATGCACCATATATGGCAGCCGAAGCTGCATCTTTCAGAACAGTAACAGTTTCAATGTCGGCCGAATTGAAGGGCGCGTTGGGTACGCCGTCAACAACATAAAGCACCGCATCACCGTTCTTGTTTCCTTTTCCACGGATACTGATCTGGGCGGTTGATGTCGGGTCACCACTTTGAGTGACAGTCACCCCGGTCATTTGTCCCTGAAGGATCGTACCAAGGGAAGAAGGGCGCCCTTTGAAACTATCTCCAACCTTTACATTCGAAACCGCTACCGAAAGATCCTGTTTTCTTGTATTGGCATATCCGATAGCCACGACTTCGTCAAGTCCGATAACTCCTTCTTCCAGGACAATATTCAAATTTGTCTGGCTTCCGACAGTTACTTCCCGGGGGTTCATGCCGATAAACGAAAACAGAAGTATTGAAGTCTTACCTACCACACGAATGGAGAAATTTCCCTGCATATCGGTGATCGTTCCCTTTGATGTTCCCTTTTCCGAAACAGAAACGCCAGGCATTGGTTCGCCGTTGGTATCTTTTACATGACCCTGAATCAATATGTTCTCTTGTTGCTGCAATACTGTTTCTTTATTGGGTGAAAGGACAATTTTCCGGTCAACGATCTGAAAATCCACATTTGTACCGGAAAATAAATCAGAAAGAACTTGCCGGATATCCTGGTTCTTTACCTGAATATCAACTTTCCGGTTCATATCAATCAGCTTCTCATTGAAGAGAAAATAAAAATCGGACTGATTTTCAATTTCATCCAACACCTCAACAAGCCTTGATTGGCGAAAGTCGAGAGAAATCGCAGTTTTTTGCGAGAACGATTCAATCGCGAACAATTGCCCCGCGCCTAAAACCATTAGAAAAAGAAAGATCTTCATAATTTTGAAGCATTTGTTTAAGGCATAATGATCCCATGCCTCTGAATTCAACTTTTTTTTCATACATTTCGAAAGTTAATTATTGACAACATTGATAATTAATCGAACAAAACAGGTGTGCGGTGGAGCGCCCACCTGTTTTTTTATTCTAAGGACCTGATCCCGTTAGTTTTTCCTTCATTGTTCTGCTTATTTTTTTGTCAGTATCACTTGTTTACGACTAAAGCTTCCGTCTGCGTTGGATTGGCGATCACGGATTTCATAGTCAATAGGCGAAGTCATTTTTAAAAGACGAAGCACTTCCTCAAGCGAATCATCTTCAAAGACTCCCCGGAACTTGTACTCATCCATTCCTTTACCCCGTATTTCAACATCCACATTATACCACCGGGAAATACGGCCGGCAAGTTCTTCCATGGAATCATTCCGGAATACCAGTTTTCCTTCTTTCCATGCAGTATATTTCCAGGTTTCAACTTTCTGCTGCCCGATCTGTCCGTTCTTTTCAAACAGCCGCAGACCTGGTTCAACCTCCACGGTAGTTCCGGATGATTCAAACAGTACTTTTCCTTCCTCTAAAATAAGTTCGGTACTTTTTTCATCCGGCCAGGCAGCCAAAGAAAACCGGGTTCCAACCACTGTTATTTTGTTTTCATTCGCATCGATGACAAACGGATGCTGTTTGTCTTTTTCCACGTCAAACCATGCCTCACCAAACAATTCAACATGTCGGTTACCGGTAAAAGCGGAAGAATAATTGAGACGGGAGCCGCCATTCAGAATCCCGGAAGAACCATCAGGCAATTTAAAATTCACTCTTGATCCTGTTGGGGCGATAATCTGAAGCATCCCGTCATCACGCCCCGGGCCATGCTCGTTCAAAGTATAATATAAATTGGCTGTCAGCAAGGCTATTAATAAGACGGCAGCCACGCGGGAGACCCATTGGTAAACCAGGTGAACGGAACTCTTCTTTTCTGCTGACCGCTTTAAATGAATAACATGATGGATCCGGTCCAGAACAGGACTGAGATCCTTTTCTTTTTCTGCAATCTCTTCAAAAGACTGATTCATGCCGTTTTTTAAAAGCAGCTCTGATTCCTGATCAGACGGATCTGCAAGTCTTTCGGATAAAGTTATTTCCTCTGTCAGTGTGGTTTTCCCATCCTGATATTTCTGAAATAATTCATTTAAACCTTTTGCCATTTTAAGTATTTCTTTCTTTGCTTTCAATCCTTATATCCCCGGCAAAAAGAAATCTCACGGGTC
>JBDKTZ010000543.1:0-2387 GCA_039679975.1 Prolixibacteraceae bacterium | reverse complement strand
TCAATGGAAGAAATAGATCGTCATTCTGACGTGGCGTATAAAAACGAATCGGAGGCTGTGACGGCGCGATGGTAAAACAGATACTGATGGTTGTAATATTCATCATATTGATCCCTTTCAATGTACTTGCACAAAATGGAAATGTTGATCCTTACGAATATGGTAATAAAAGCTGGAAGCCACGACCATTCATAGTTCCCGCCATTCAATCGATAGTTATTAAGGAAGAAGGTAGAATACGTCAAAAGCACAGTGCCAGCACTGAAACAATCGCTGATTGTGCTGAATTTAAGCTTAACAAGCGCGATATATATGAGTTCTTCCTGTATTCACGTCGTATAAGCAACAATACATACTGGAATGTAATCAACTTTTCTAATTGTTATGCAGCGGGAGAGGTAACGTTTGTAAATGGTGACCAAGGTTTATGGGAGATAGATGCATTCAGGCGGGGAGTTCTTACTATGAAGGATGGTTCCACAATATATTTTTACTGTACGAAGTGCACAGCAAAGGCTTTTTATGACTGTGAATAAAAATCATACTCGAATGGTAATGAATGTTTTTATCGGCATTTTTTTCTTTTTCATCCTTGCCGTTGCAGCAGCGGCGCAAACTGGCAATCCTGTTGCTTCTGAAGGAAACGATAAAGCATTAGATTTCAAGCCGTATACAATCACGGCAATTCAATCGATAGTAATTGAAGAAAATGGTGCATTTGCCAAAGATGGCTATACTTACGATGAGGCACATGAAATGTGCAAAATATTTCAGATGAAAGAAAAAGATGTCAGAAGTTTTTTTCGACGTGCGAAACAAATTAGTTTCGAGGAATATGACGATCCTTCGTTTCTTTATGAATCGCGATGTTATGCTGCAGGTAAAGTCATATTTGCAAATGGTGATAGAGGTACCTGGAGAATCGATTTTGAAAGACGCGCTTCGATTACGCTGGCAGACAAGCGCAAATTTTATTTTTTCTGTTCTAAATGCAGGGACAAAGTATTTTATCCATGGAGTATTAAATAGATCATTATTGTTGATGGAGGATAAAGTAATGAGTTTTTTGACTGAGGGATCAGAGGCCATTTTTAATATTGAAATTAAGGGGCTGACTTCCGTTGAAGTGATTCGCTTTCAAGCACATGAATGGTTAACGGAACCCTTCATAATCGATGTTGCTTTATTCAGCCGCTCTGAAATATCTCTTGAAAAAGTTATGTCGAAAGAAGCTCTTCTTACGATTACATCTGACGGCGCCGACCGCTACTTCCACGGTATCGTACGTAAATTTGAATATAAAGGACAATTCGGTTCAGATATTTTACGGGAAAAGTATCGTTATGATGCCGAGATCGTCCCCTTTACCCAACTGTTGTCACTGGAACAGGATTGCAGGATCTTCCAGAACAAAAACGTCCAGGACATTGTCGCGGACATCTTCAAAGACAGCGGCCTTCCATCCGACCGCTACGAGTTCCGTTTGAAGAACAAAGAACACAGGCGAAGATTCTGCGTCCAGTACCGGGAAACCGATCTGGACTTTATCAACCGCATTTTACAGGAAGAAGGTATTTATTACTTCTACGAGCACAGCAAGGACAAGCACCTGATGGTCTTTGCCGATGATCCGGTCTATTACAAACCCATTGCCGGGAATGCAACCGTTACCTTCAAGTCTCCAAGCGGACTCAACCCCGAAAAAAATGTCATCTCCGATATCGGGTATTCCCATCAACTGCAAACGGGTACCTATACCCAGACCAACTACAACTTCAAACATCCATCCACCCCTCTGGAAAATAAAGAAAAGAGCAAAGATGAACAGATGCAGAAATACGAGATCTACGATTACCCTGGTCAGTATGGTTCACAGAGTAGAGGTAAGCAACTGACGAAAAACCGGATGGAAGGCCAAGCCGCCTTGAAGGAAAAGGCTACAGGGATAAGTAACTGCCCCCGTCTCATTTCCGGACATACCTTTACGCTGGATGGCCACGACTTTCAAAGATTGAATAAAGAGTATTTCCTGATCGCTGTTTCTCATTCCGGCGAGCAATCACAAACCCTGGAAGAACAGGCAGGGTCAAGCGGAACCAGCTATATCAACAGCTTTACGGCCATACCCTCTGCCGTCACCTACCACCCGATTAAAATCATTGAGAAACCTTACGTCAAAGGTATCCAGACCGCTACCGTCGTCGGTCCGGAGAATGAAGAAATCTACGTCGATGAACATGGCCGGGTGAAAGTCCAGTTCCACTGGGATAGAAAAGGCAAGAAAGACGAACAGAGTTCCTGCTGGTTGAGATGCGGGCAGACCTGGGGAGGCGCAGGCTGGGGGACCATGTTTATTCCCCGAATCGGGGATGAAGTGATTGTGAGCT
>JBDKTZ010000343.1:0-5910 GCA_039679975.1 Prolixibacteraceae bacterium | reverse complement strand
GGATCTGCCGGTAAAATGCAGCCAGGGCAGCCGATAAAGCCGTGGTGGTATCGCCATGAACAAGTACGGCGTCCGGACCAAAATCACTCAACACGGTTCTTATTGCTAACAGGATCCGGGACGTGATATCATAGAGATCCTGATCCGCGCGCATGATATTCAAATCATAGTCAGGATGAATTTCAAACACGTCCAGTACCTGGTCAAGCATCTCCCGGTGTTGCGCGGTCACACAAACTTTGACCAAAAACTGCTCCGGGTATTTCCTGAATTCTTTCACCACAGGAGCCATTTTTATGGCTTCCGGCCTTGTTCCAAAAACAATTAAAATCTTTTTCTTCATGTGCTATGACTTCAGACTATTTCGTACCCCGCAAAAATCCATCTCAATTTTCCTGTCGTCAACTTTCAATTGTCTGAATTCACGATGTGCAACCAAAAAGACAACGACATCTGCAACATCATAGGCCTCACACACAGACAGTACCGATCCGAAAGCAGCTAATTTCGGAGAATCGGAGGGCAAATTGGGCTCCACGTAAAACACTTCGGCCTTGTCAAAATGAAGCATCTCGTTCGCGATATACAAGGCGGGCGATTCTCTCAGATCGTCAATATCCGGTTTAAAAGCCAATCCCATTATGGCCACCCTGGGTTTTCGGCCATGTAATTCAACATACCGGAGGATTACCGATTTTATCCGGTCCAGAACCCACAAGGGCTTGTAATTGTTTATCTCCCTGGCTGTTCGTATAATTTTTGATTCAAGGGGAAATTCACTGACAATAAACCAGGGATCAACGGCAATACAATGGCCCCCGACACCCACCCCGGGCTGCAGAATGTTGACCCTTGGATGTTTATTGGCCAGGTAGATCAATTCCCAGATGTTGATGCCTGCCTTATCACAAATAATCGATAATTCATTCGCAAAAGCAATGCTGACATCGCGGGCCGAGTTTTCGGTCAGCTTACACATTTCTGCTGTTTTCGCGTTTGTCCGGTGTAATTCGCCCCGCACAAAAAGCGTGTAAAATTTCGCAGCAATATCCGAAGAAGCCTCATCAATTCCACCGATCACCCGGTCGTTATGCTCCAGCTCATCAATCACTTTACCCGGCAATACCCGTTCCGGACAGTATGCAATATAAATTTTCCCTTCCAGTTCGGGCCTTTCAGAAAAAATCAACCGGTTCATCTTCTCCGTTGTACCGACCGGACAAGTCGATTCAATAATAAAAAGATTCCCTTCTTCCAGAAAAGGAATAAAACGACGGGTCACTTCCTCAACAAAGGAAATATCCGGCTCATTGTTCTTCGTGAAGGGTGTGGGCACGGCGATCATGAAAACATCAGCCTTTGCAGGTTCTGTTGATGCCTTCAAATAACCGCTGCCGACCACCTGTTGAACCAGGTCCGCCAGTCCCGGCTCAACAATATGGATCTCTCCCCGATTGACCGTATCAACAACCTGCGCATTGATATCAAATCCTGAGACATTCAGCTGGTTCTTTGCAATCAATGCCGCGGTGGGCAATCCAATGTATCCCAGACCTGCTATCAAAATTTTTGAAGGTTCGTCACTCATTTGGTGCTTTCTTTAAAATTAAAGCAGCGTCAAATTTATCTTAAAAAATGATCAATCGCAATAACTGACAAACCTTCAAATTTATTTAAACGGATTGGGTATTTTCACCAGATCTTCGACTTCTTTGCCTTTGTATTCGAAACGGGCAAGCGTATAAACATCGCCGTTTGCTCCTATTGCAATGGAATTCACATAGGTGGGCCTGCTCCCGTTCTCATAAAACACGGGGCCGTGATCCGTGTATTTTCCACCAGGGATGTTATAAGTCACCAGGTGAAGGTTCTCGAGTCCTTTAGCCGCACCCATTGCTATTTCATCAACTCCCTTTACCCGTTTCCCATCCAGATAAACGGGTCCTCCTGTCAGATAATACAATGTCTCCTTGTCGGGACCAAGCTGAAAACCAAGATAACCATAGCTGAACTGATCAAACATACCGCTCCTGCGTGAAGGTTCCGAGCTAATCCGCTCAACAATTTCAACTTTTGGGTTCCGCGGATTAAACCGGAATAAATATCCCGAATTCCCGTGAACCCCGTAAGCAACTCCTTCCGGGGCATACCAGGTAATGGAGCGCCAGTTGTAACCCATACTTCCGGGATCGGATGGATCGTACCTGCCAAAATAATCCAGTCTCAAATCAACTCCTTCCACTTTCTGAAAAGAGTCTGCCCCGGGCAGACAAGAATAGATGTCACCCTCCGATGTAGAAAAATAAACGGCTCCGTCACCGGGATCAATGAACATCGACCGACAGAGAACCCGGTAATCCTTTCCCGGGAAACCGGCTTCCCCGTTGGCAGAGATCTGTCCGAGATTTTTTAATTCATGCGTTTGACAATCATAATGAAGAAAATATCCTTTCGGCCAGGTAATACAGTAGATCTGCCCCCGCTCTCTGTCCATTTCCATGGTAATGATCCCTTCTCCGTACGGAGCTACGCCCAAATCCTCAAACTCACCGTCCGAAAGATCATAGGAAAGGATATGTCCTCCCGGGTATAGCCCATATCCTTCCGGAGCATGCTCCGGAAGCCGCTCCATTCCTTCAATCATTTCATAATAACCCACATGGGTGGCAAAATATAATTTGCCTTTACGCTCATAAAACCTCACATGACTTTTCCCCTGCGAGATGGCCTTTTTACCGCTCTCACCGCAGGCTTCCGTCAGATCGGCAATAAAGCGGGTTTTGTCTGTCTTCGGATCATAAACATACATTTGCCCACCCACATCGAAAGCCTGGGATGAAAGCACATAGTAAATTTTGCCGTCACTTGCCGCAGAAATGGCATGATAGGTGTCATGGGCCAGTTCAAAACCCGAATAACAGGTTTTTGCAGTTAATCCTTCCGGTTTAACCGGCGTTTCGGGTTCTTTATTCTTTTGGTCTGAACCTTGTTCTGTTGAACAGGATATGGTCAGCAGGGTGAAAAATAGTATTGCCGTAAATTTGTTCGGTTCCATTATCTGTCAGTTTTTTATCTCATTCAATGTATTTACCATTTTTGTTATCTCCTGAAAGATTTGCTCTTCAATGGTCAGTTTCCACCGGGAGGGAAGTCCGAAAGCGATCTGAGAGATATATCCCTCATACCCTCCCTCCTTCAGGATGGTAACCGAAGGGATATAGGCCATGACGTCATTTGAATAGCCCAGTACAAAGCTGTCCTGCCCGAATAACTGCTTGAGCCGGATGGCATATTCAATTGTAGGCTCCCCTCCCAGAGCGAAGATTAACTGGCTGCCCAGTTTCCATACTTCCAGCGGGTAAGGATAATTCGTTTGAAACGTTTCTCCGTTTTCAGTTTTTTTTAGTAACCTTTGCCCCCATCTCTGAATATACCCGGATGAGTCGCGCGCAGTGACGGCTAACTCTTCCGTTGAAGGAGGATCTTCAAGAGGAAGTTCAATTTCGGAATAAGCTGTTGTCAGCACAGGATCGAGTGGTTTCATGTCTTCACTCAATACCCGTTCCACAGCACAGGCCAGTTCACCTCCATACTGCCGGGCCAGGGGGACTGATCTCCGGGGAAGCGGGTTCTGATCACCCCCGGCACCCTGAAAAAACAAGGCAGTCACTCCCCGGTGCGATTTTTCAAGCTCCGCTTGTGCAAAACCCATGTAATCGCCACTCCATTCATAGCCATTTAAAACAGTTCCGTGACAGGCATAACCGAACGCCACAGCCTTTAATTTTCCCTTCCTGTCAGCAACCTTCAGCACCGGAACCGCATAATCGTTTGGACCTTTCAGTTCGGTCTGTGCAGTCAGTGTCTTTTCATGATTATTCCGCCGGTTCACCTGAAAACGAGTGACACCATTTCCCGAATAAAGCCAGACCGGTTTCATTGACTGCAAGGCTTTCTCTGCCAATGCCACAATCCGGTTTTCCAGGTACCGGGTATAACTTTCCACTTTCCCCCACTGTGCCTCGTTCATCGGGTATATATCCGCCAAATTCCCCAGCAGGACAGGGCCGGAGTGAGTGTGCGAAACATTCAGCAACACCTCATCTCTGCTCAGATTTAATTTTTTCAGTAAGGCGTCGCGGACGCAATCCGAAAAAGTCTTAGGCAACCCTACCAAATCGATCGTGATCAGCACAACCTGTTTTCCTTTTTTGTCTTCAATGGCCAGTACTTTGACCCACAGATCGCTCAGCTTCTCTTTTGCCTGATGTTTACGAAAAGCATAACCTCCCATCCACAAAGAATCTTTTGGAGTGATCCTTGCCTTTACAATACCGGCCTTCCAGCCGCAACCCCCGTTTTGCGACCGGGCATTGGCATCAACCGGGAACAACACCGCCATCACGAAAAGTAAACCGGTAAGAAAAATGATGGTCTGCTTCATCACGATCATTTCCTTTCCCCTTTTTCCTTTATTGCTCCTGCATTGGCATGGATTTTTTCAATGGCGCGGGCAATATCGTCCATATCAGTCCGTGCCGCCAGCAAAACATTCTGAGGGATCCATACCGCTTCCTCATTGCATAGACGATCATTCACCGGGCACTGGTTTTGTTCAAGATAACGCTCAAAATCCAACATTTCGCGCGGGTACATCTTCTGAAAGTTCTTTGACCGGAATGCCTGGTTCAGGTAAGGCATTTTATTCAGCGGTGCATAACCTCCCGAACAGGGAATCCCTTCTGCGGTTAATGCTTTCAGAAATAATTCTCTCGATAAACCCTGAAACTCATCTTTGATATACCTGAACGGGAAAAGATGAAAGACAGCACGGGTCACCGACGCATAAAGCTTGTACGGTATGATCCCGGGAACAATTTCAATTCCGGACTTCAGATAAGCGGCATTCGCCTCCCTTGTAAGCGTTTGTGTTTCCAGACGTTTCATCTGCGCCAGGCCGATAGCGGCCTGATACTCCGTAAGCCTGAGTTTGGTTCCCGCGATGATCGTTCCCGCTCCTACCGCACCAACCGACGTTCCGTAAGGGTTACCGTAATTATGATAGGAATAGCACCTGTCCATCAATTCCTCATCATTGCTGGTAATGGCGCCTCCCTCACCAATAGGCAGGTTTTTTGAATTTTGAAAACTAAAGCAGCCGGCGCGACCGAACGATCCCACATTCTTATGATTAATTCCCGCCAAAGGAGCCTGGCAGGCATCCTCAATAACGAGAAGCCTGTGCTTGCCGGCAATTTCTAAAATGCGCTCCATATCGGCGGGCAGACCCAGAATGTGTACCGGCATGATGGCCCTGGTCCGGGAAGTGATCTTTGATTCAATCTTGTCAGGATCTACCTGAAAAGTATCCGGATCAGTATCGGCAAATACGGGCATGGCGCCGGTTTGCAGCACGGCAATGGCAGTCGCAATGAACGTGTACGAAGGGATAATCACTTCATCCCCTCCGCCGATACCCAGATTCACCAGGGCTGCAATCAGGGCATTGGTACCATTTACAACCGACAGGCATCGTTTGGTACCAATGGTCTCCGCCCACTTCCGTTCGAACTCTTCCACAACTCCGGCCCGCGACCACACGCCGCTGCGAAGCACTTTCAGCACCTGCTCCTCATCCCGGGAAGCATCCCACACGGGCCAACCCGGCCAACCCCCGGCATGAACCGGTTCTCCTCCAAGCAAGGCCGCCTGACGATTTGTGCTCACACCACTGATACTGATTTCAGAAAATACATCCGATGCCAAAACCACTCCCAGTCCCGTCATCAGGTTCCTCTTCAGAAACCGTCGTCTTGAATATTCTTTTTTATCCATGTCTCTCATCCTTTAATTTTTATTCCGGAATACCTTGTTATGAACAGAAGGTACTGAACTCCGGAATAATCTCCT
>JBDKTZ010000264.1:0-22516 GCA_039679975.1 Prolixibacteraceae bacterium | reverse complement strand
TTTGTTCTGATCACATCTGCGATCATCCCGGCAATTATTTTGGCACCTTTGGCCTGATCTTCCATAACCGTTATCCGAAGCTTTTCTACAGCTTTTTCAATGTAATTAAGCTTATTGACCATATTCCATGTATTTAGTTCCTTTTCAGAATAAATGAATTAGTATTGAGTTTTGCCCAAAACTAAAGATCTTTTATTCAAAAAAATAGTAATTTGTCCAAAAAATGTGTCCGCACACACAAATTTAATATTTGAAAGTTCGCAAAATTTTATATTTTTTCTATCTTGCAAATTGTTTGAGGTCTCTTTAATCGATCAAGTTTATTTTCACTTTGCCGGGCGGGAGAAAGATCTGTCAAAGACGAAACGGTTCATGTCAATGGCGGGTAAATATGCTCTTGCAACATACGTCAAAAAATAAAAGAAATCAGTATATTCGGGCCTTGAAAAGAAGACGGATAAGGGATCCTTTTGAGGGGATCGACACCGGTCCAACGGGATCAGGATAAGAACAGTGCCTTTCAATAAAATATCTAATATCTTAATAAACAACTAGATTATACGCATTTTAAGTTCTAAATTTTAAAAGTATGAATAAAAACAAAAGTTATGCATTGCCCATAGCAATGATGTTCGCTCTGTTCTTTATGATCGCCTTCGTGACAGGCCTCCCTGCTCCATTCGGGGTTATCGTGAAAAATCAGTTTGGAGCAACCAATTTTATGTCGACGCTTGGGTTTTTTGCCAATTTTATCGCCTACGCCTTCATGGGTATTCCTGCCGGAATCCTGCTCGAGCGCATTGGTTATAAAAAGACAGCCTTGCTTGCCGTAATTGTCGGTTTCTCTGGAGTTGGAGTACAATACCTTTCCGGGGTGGTTGGCAGTTTTAACGTTTACCTGGCCGGTGCTTTTATTTCAGGTTTTTCGATGTGTATGCTGAATACTGTGGTAAACCCCATGCTGAACACATTAGGCGGCGGAGGTAAAAAAGGGAACCAGCTTATCCAGACGGGAGGATCGTTAAACTCGGTTGCCGCAACCATTGTACCGGTTCTTGTCGGTTACCTGATGGGTGCGAATGCTGCAGAACGTACGATTGAAAAAGCAAATCCGGCGCTCTTTTTAGCCATGGGTATTTTCGCGTTAGTCTTTATCGTCCTGTATATCATGGAGATCCCGGAACCACGCCTGGTCGGAAAAGTAAAAATAAAATATGAACACAGTCCGCTCTCTTTCCGGCATTTTATTTTCGGAGCGATTGCTATTTTCTTGTATGTAGGGATTGAGATCGGGATCCCTCATTTTGCGAACCTTTTTATGACTGCAGATACCCTCAAAGGCGGTTTAGCCATTGATCCTACCATCGCAGGTTCTGTTGTTGGAACTTACTGGTTCCTGATGATGATCGGACGTATTTTCGGAGCTTCCCTGGCTGCAAAGTTCTCCAGTAAAGCCATGCTCGCAACCGTCTCTTTGATCGGTTTGATCTTTGTATTGCTGGCCATTGTATTACCGGTCACGACCGAAGTAAGCATGCCGGTATTCGAATCAGATATTTCATTTGGATTTGCCAATGTGCCAGTGAGTGTTATGTTCCTGATTTTCTGCGGACTATGTACATCGGTGATGTGGGGAGGTATTTTCAATCTCGCGGTGGAAGGATTAGGGAAATATACTGAAGCTGCGTCAGGTATTTTTATGGTGATGGTTTGCGGAGGAGGAATACTGCCTCTTATTCAGGGTGGCATCGCTGACAATACTTCTTACCTTGTAAGCTACTGGGTCATCTTTGCAGGACTGGCTTATATGTTGTTCTATGCTTTGATCGGAAGCAAGAACGTTAACAAAAATATTCCTGTTGAAGTTGTGGTTTAACAACTCAACACGATTTTAATATAAAAAGTGAGGCTTTCCGGATTTGGAAAGCCTCACTTTTATTTTTAGCAGCATTTTGATGTTCAAAATTTTAAACACAAAGTCACAAAGACACTAAGAAAAATATTTATTATAAAACGCTAATAACCAAAAACCTGGTGTCTTCGAGTCTTCGTGTTGAGTTTATATTGAATAGCTTTTTCAAAGCCAAACGCGAACAGCAGCCTCACCGCAACCCCGCATTCAGGTATGACTTCAGATTTTCGCGGGTGATGATCTCCAACGGAAACAAATCGGTCAGGGGTGGGTGCTTTTTAAACAGCAGATAATTGACCAGGTAACCGATGCCCAAAAAGGACTGACGTCCCGGATTTTGGTTGATCAGGTAATGAATCACTCCTTCGTACATATAATGGATATTGTTCTTCAGAAGATCATAGCCGGCCAGTACGATCCCTTTCCGGCCATGCTTATCGAGAATGGACGCAGTCAGATAAGATCCCTTTGAAGTGGAAACGAAAATTCCCCTGATTGCATCATGATCGAGTGCGGCCAGCAGTTCCCGCTCCAGCTGCGCTTCCGAAAAATTACCGAAATCATAGCTGAACAACCGGTAACCGGCTGGTTCCCTTTCCAGGAAGAAATCACGGAATCCTCTTTCCTTTTCCTTCAGATGAACGGCATTGCTCATCTCTTCATTGACGTGAAGGATTGCCAGGGCGCAGGGCGCTCTCAGCCTGGCTGACAACAGCTCGGCACCTACCCGTCCGCTTTGATACAGGTCCTGACCGATAAAGCCAAGCGGTTCTGCCTCCGGAATATTGGTGTTAAATAAAATATAGGGGATGTCCCGTTCCTGCAATGTTTTAAACAAACCGACGGCTTCCTTGTGAAAGATCGGAGCGATTAATATGGCATCGGGTTCGGAACCCAGCGCCTTCTCCGCGATAGCATTGAATGAAGCCCGTTCGCGCATGTCAAAATAAAAGGATTCAATCCGGACGTTATACTGCGACCATTCTGCCCTGGCCCGAAATATACCGCTGCCCGACTGATTCCAATAATCGTCCAGGGCCGGATCAGGCAGGATCGCAGCAATCTTGTACAACTTGTTCGATCCAAGTGTACTGGCTATCAGATTCGGTTTATAGCCTGTCTGATCGAGTGCCTCCATCACTTTCACCAGCGCCTTGGGGGATATCTTCCCCCTGTTATGCAGCACGCGGTCGACTGTAGCTACAGAAACACCTGCCATTAGCGCGATATCCTTAATCCTTACATTTTTCAGTTCAGCCATATTCCCGTTTTAAAAATAAATTTTTAACCAGCGGGTTCATGAGATCAATTTATTTGAATACAAAAATAGACTTTCTTTAAATATGTGCGCGAACACATTCGCGCTTTTTTCCTGAAATAAAAAAAACAGCCAATTTGGCCCTGTTTTTGTCTCAATTTAACTAACTTGAAATACAAAAAAAACCGGAGTAATACAGCTCATCGACTGTCACTATATATAACTGTTGATCTTTTATTTAAAAACGAAAAGTTTATGTGTTACAGATGCTTTTGTTCAATTGTGCCACCGGATATTCTTCGGGAACTTTCCAGGAGGGGAAGTGAATCCAGCAGCAGGACGTTAAAGGATATGGGCAGGATTATGGAAAAACGAAGCCGCATTCAGCAGATGACGATCACACCCGCTCAAATTTCGGGACAAGGAGAGCGGCTTGTATATGACAGCCTGAACAGGAACCTGCAGCGACATAAGCTGGTCCTGAAGGAAGGCGGGTCGGACACGGCCGATACAACGGCCAACAGTGCCTATCATTTATCAGGTTATGTCCGGGACTACTTTCGGGAAACCTTCGGCCTGAATTCGGTCGACAATGAAGGAATGGACCTGATCTCCAACATTCATTTTCAGGAAAAGTACAACAATGCATTTTGGGATGGTGATGAGATGACCTATGGTGACGGTGACCTGGAGCTTTTCCGGAATTTTGCTTCTGCTCCCGATGTGGTGGCTCATGAGATCACCCATGGGGTGACACAGTTCCTGTCGAACCTGGAATATTACAGCCAGGCCGGCGCCCTGAACGAGCATTTCTCGGACGTTTTTGGCACCATCATTAAGCAGAAATTCCTGAAGCATGATTTACAGACGGCAGACTGGCTGATCGGTGATCTGGTTATCGGAGAAAAGTTCCCCGGAAAGGCATTACGATCGATGAAGGAGCCGGGTACCGCCAATGAATTTGATTCCCAGCCTTCGCATATGGACAACTATTACAGCGGGCCGGACGACAATCAGGGTGTGCATATCAATTCAGGCATTCCCAACAAAGCTTTTTATCTGGCCTGCATGGAGACCGGAATCGATGACTGCACAAAGATCTGGTTCAGGACCCTCTCGCACCTGAAATCCGATTCAGATTTCAGGCAGGCGCTCCCCGTTTTCCTGAAAAGTGCCGAAGAGCTCGTTCGCTCGGGTGAGGTAACTCAAAACGCGCGGGAGGTAGTGGCCAGGAGCTTTGAAAGCGTAGGAATTGTTCAAACTTTATAGTATGCATTACAAATTGACCGTCACCGGCGGTTTTGCCGGCATTGCACAGGAATACCAGGGAGACCTTTCGCTCCCTGAGGATGAGGAACAGGAATTGGCCGAGGTCATTAAAGAATCAGAGAACCTGCCAAAGAACAAAAATCTTCGTGACAGCTTCCATTACGACCTGACGCTCGATTCGACAGGTGGAAAGATACACGCGAAATTTGATGATCTGGATGTTCCTCCCGAAGTAGCCCGTTTCATTGCCGTAGTTCGCGAACGCCACAGACAAAACAGCAACAACAGGGGCTGAAGCTGTCAGCTTCACTTTTTGCCTGTCAAATGCCGGACGTTACCGGGAGCCGCCGGTTGCTGAGCAGCGAACGAAGAGTCCTGCAACAAAAGTGGATGACTACGTTCGCCGCCTTAAATATGCTTCAGTCAGGTTCTTTTTTACCTGATTGAATTTTCCGTTGCCAATAAAGCTTAGCCGCATACTGACACTAAAACCACTGTACGACTTTACGCTTCCTATCGTAGGCTTGTAATTCGAAGACAACTGGTATTTAGTCATAAGCTCCATCGCAACCCGTTTTCCTGTTCTTTGAAAGATACCAATTCCAAACTCGGACGTAACCGGGACCTGCTGATATGCGGACTTCCTCAGCGATGATGTCGTTCCGTGAACACGAAGCAGATTAGTGATGGTGACGCCAACTCCGGCAATCAGGAAGAGGTGGGGTTCCGAACGGTGATCGGAGTTCATGGCCTCGCCGAACAACTGCTCGTGCTCACTTCTGAACAGCTTCAATGGCAATACCTGCCTTTTTAAGTAGATCAGGATCGGTAAATTCACGCCGCCACTTCCTCTGATCCGTATTTGTTCTCCCGAAACTGTTTCAAAACCCTTCGGGGTCTTTTGATAACCGAATTCGATGCCAATTCTGCTCTTTTGAGTGACAAAGTACTCGGCCGAAACCTTCCAGAAAACCCCCTTCTCCCGCATATCTACTCCCGTATAGGTGTCATCTTCCGCTTTAAGATATCCCGGCATCCACAAATATCCGGATGAAACCCCCACTGTCCAGCGATGTTTTAACACCAATTTCAGCGAATCATAATGGGTATTCAGCTCTTTATTAAAACGTTCGTGCCTGAAAACATCCCACTCCTGAACGTCTTGTGCCATCAGTTTCAACGAAATAACGTTCCATACCAGGCAAACCGATATCAACAACAGCTTTTTCAAATCGTCCTGCTTAACAATTGTCACTTCCCTAAGTACACGGCTTCAACCCGTATAGTCGTATCTTTCTTCAATTCGAAAGAAGCTTTCTCAAAATTCGGTTTATTCATCGGACCTATGGACCGCAAATTAGAGAAACCTATTCCCTCTTTGGGCAACAACACACCCTTTGTGATTTTCCCGTCGCTATCTTCATCATGAAGAATGCTTATGACGTAGGTGCCCGCCTCGATGTCAGTAAAAATGGCGAAGGAAGTATCGCCGGAGATTTTCTCTTTTTTCATTTTAAAATGATTTTCAAGTTTCTTATCCGGTATCGCGTCCTCCTTGTCATATAAGGAAAAAATGACCTGTCCTTTGGAACTTTCGAGTCCCCCCACTTCAACCCGCAGCGTATATCCCTCCTGCGCCGATAAAAGCAGACGGGAACAAAAAAATAAAACCAGCGTAATTAATAGCCTGTTGAAAACTGTTCTGCTTGTATTCATACGTTTTCAATTTGTTTTTTAATGGTTGTATGGAACTCTCATGCTGCTGAAAATTAATATCATAAACCCGGGCGTTGCAGTGCACCATGCTCGTTTCATATGTTAATAATTTGTTTTTGCGACAGATCTTTCAGCGTTTTGTATTCCTCAATTTCTCTTGCCATAATATCCGCGATTAATTCCTGATTTATTAATAGTCTGAAACTCCCTAAAATAACATTGACCAGTGATCCGGACTTCATGGATGACGTAAATACTTTATCCTTCTTTCCCCTGTTGATCAGCCGGATCAAATAAATCCGGGCGTTCATTTTAATCCCCGTCAGGATTTGTTTGGCAGTTGGATTCCCTTCCAGTGATTCAACTAAAAATATGACTGTCGTATAAAAAGGCTTTCGGTTAAAAAGCTGATAAACATTTTTAAATATAAAATTGAGTTCTTTCTCCGGAGGCAGGCGCCGGCTTTTTGATTTACCAAACAGCCGGCTTATTTCATTTTCCAGACCAACCAAAATCAAAACAAGAATATCGTTCCGGTTTTTGCAAAAAACTTCCACACTCTGCTTGTCAGTTCTTAATTCACCAGCAAGACCATCGACAGACAAGTTATCCAGTCCGGATTGGTAAATGATTTTACCGGCACTTTCTGCAATCTTCTTCTCTGTTAATTTCTTCATAGCAATCTCTCTGTTTATTAAAATCCACTGGTTGTCAACCATCATAAATTAACCTTTCACGGATCTTCAAACCTGCTTTTCCGCTCCGGTTAATACTTAAAACCCTATCCGGCAAAATGAGAACCCAATATCTTAAAAACGCTAACATCGCCAGACTTGTCTTTTTACAGAAACGTCAGTTCCATTTTCAGATTTTAAGATATTCGTTAATCATGCTTATCTTTGTTAGTTAATATTCACTAACAAAGAAACTTTAAATTATTGGAACCTACAATAGGTTGTTGAACATTATTTAACCCTGCTCTCTTTATAGAAGAATTTTTGCTGTTTCCTGCGTTCAGACAAAACTGGTTTTATTCTCTCTGATTATAAATAAAATAACCGCTGATTCCTTGTAATTCTCCTAAAAAAGTATTGTACATTTGTAATAATACCAACATGTATTATTAGAATGAGGTTTAATAAAACAACTGAATACGCATTCCGGATATTTGCCTATATGGCAGCATCAGGAATACAGGTTTTCCGGGCAGATGAGATTTATGAACAGTTGAGAATCCCGAAAAGATATTTGAAAAGACTTTTGACCCAGTTATCAAAAACTGATTTGATGGAGAGCATTCAAGGGAACAAAGGTGGTTATAAATTAATAAAGGCTCCCGACGAAATTACATTGTTAGACATTGTCAATGTCACTGAATCAGCAAAAGAGAAGCATCAATGTTTTTTCGGTTTTCAGGAATGTCAGTTCGGAAAAGAATGTCATATGCACAACAACTGGACGATCATCGTGGAAGATATTGAAAAGCTGCTTGCCACAACAACTTTAACCGAGTTAACCGATAAAGAAACGCAACAACATATAATACCTAAGATCCAGTTACTAACCAAAAATCATTAATTATGATCGATTCAGAATTAGTATTAAACGGCCAGACATATGCATATACAATCTATGCAGTTGTCATCATTCTGTTCATCCTTGGTTTTAGCTACATGATTACCAAACCAGGAAAGGCGGGGGTTTTAAAAACCAGCATGTTTATTGTGCTGGTGGTGTTTTTAACAGTTTTGGGTGTCTCACTGCATATCACAACGAGCAAGACCATTCCGTGGGTATCGATGGATCTGAACCGGGGAGACATAACGCCCGACCGGGTTTTTAATATTACGATGGAGAATCATCAGTTCCAGTTACCTGAAGATACGCTCGAAATGAAAGTCGGTAAAATCGTGGTATTTGACGTTACCTCAAAAGACCTTACCTATGGATTTGGCATTTTCCGGCAGAATAACTCGATGGTTTGTCAGATGCAGGTCGTTCCCGGTCATAAAAATGACCTGATGTGGAAATTTGAAGAGCCGGGGGTTTACACGATCCGGTCAACCGAATATTCAGGTCCAAAGGGACATCAAATGATTTTAAATGATGTCATTATTGTAACAGAGTGAAAATACGAACAATAAATATGAAACGTATGAACTATAAAGATACATTACTAAAAGGAACAGAGGGCTTGTTCAAACCGGACAGCTTAACCCCCATGCAAAAACTTGCATTACGCTTTGTAGTTGTCGGGATTTTATATTACGGCATTGTCGTGATCGAAGGGATGATAATGAGAATCTATCAGATTGAACCAATACCGCTATTTGACAGCGAACATTATTTTTCCATATTGACAGCTCACCCACTGGTTGGCATCTTTGGGTCATCCTATTCCATCGTATTTGGTGCTTTTTTGTTCCTGGTCCCCTATTTCATGAAAAAACCATTGTGGAGTATTAAACTGGGAAATTGGACTTTCGTGTTAGTGACCGCAGGTACATTCATATTTTGGTTTTCCGATTTCCTTTCTCATTTTGCTCCTTTATATACACTTTACTGGCCTTTGCCCGCCGATTTCACCCAATTCAACCCGGCGAGCGGAGCAGTTTTCATTCTTGGAATTGCATTAGTCATGGTTGGGACCTTATTTTTCGTGCTCAATATTTTTAAAACGATTTCATATACACCGGAAGGGAAAGAAAAAGTTCCGGGCTGCGCCATGCTTGCTTCGGCTACCGGTTTCTCCTGGAAAGAAAGTATTTTCAGGAAAAAGAGTAAAAGAAGGGAGAATCTGGTGTCACTTCCCGTTGCAGCAGTAGCCAGAGGAACAGTCGACACATTATTAAATGCATTGATCATCACCTTCACAGGCGTTTTGATCCTGGTATATATGGTTGCAGCAATCCTGGGCTATAATTTGGAACATTCAGCTGTCGACGCCTTACTTTATAAGAACTGGTTTTGGTGGGGTCTGGATTTAATTGCTGATGGATTGGTTCTTATTTTTGTTGCCGGCACCTGGTATATCCTTGCAACGATGATTACCGGGAAGGACTTATATATGGCTCGTATCGCCAGACTTGCCCTTTGGGTGGAATTAGTGGTTTCCTGGACGGTCTGGTCGCATCACTTATTGTCAGACCAGGCACAACCAGGGTTCCTGAAAATTGTTTCCGGTGAGTTAGTGACTGCCTTTGAATTAATTACACAAGGGCTGGCATTCTTTATTACTTTAATAACTCTTTGGAGCGCCAGACCGCTGAAAATGAGCAATCCTTTGAAATTTTTACTGGGCGGCTTATTGGGTTTTGGGCTGGCTGTTCCGGCTGGCATCATTCAGGCAGACGTCGGACTTAACCGTATTCTGCATAATACACAGTGGATTGTCGGGCCTCATGTTCACGTTGCTATCCTTGTGGGTTTAACCATGACACTTTACTCAGCGATCTACCTTCTTTTGCCTGTTCTTACAAACGGAGCGAAACTGTATAGTCAGAAATTGGCGAATTTCCATTTCTGGGCGCATCTGACCGGCGGTATCGGAATGGGTGCATTTATGGGAATGGCAGGTCTGAAAGGCATGTTGCGCAGAACAATTTACTATGAAGGTGAATATCAAATCTACATGATCCTTGCAGGAATTTGCGGCACGCTGCTTCTCCTTGCATTTTTGGCATTTCTGTATAATATTATTATGACCGTAGGCATTAAAGGATTGATTGGTATCATGATGCCTTCAAAATTGGATACAAAAGAGCTCTTACCGGAGAGTGATAAATAACCACAAAAAGGCTCTGTAAATCCAAAAAGAAAATTTTGGGAGGGATCACGTCTTTCTGCGACAGGATTCCTCCCATGTTTCCTGGCCAAATTCATCCATGAACAGACATGGAAATGAAAAATTATTCGCTACTTTTACTTGCGACCTTAGAAACATTTCGAAGTAAAAGAAGAAAGATGCAGACAAAAAGGCAACAGGAAATTATACAAACAGCACTCCGTTTGATCCATGAAAAGGGCATACAAGGACTGACCATCAAAAATCTATCAAAGGAACTGGCCATCAGTGAACCAGCTATTTACAGGCATTTTGAAAATAAAACACAAATACTGGTAACCATTCTTGATTCGCTGCAGCAAAACAGCGCTGAAATATTTGAGGAAGCATTAAAAAAGGATAACGGGCCAATTTCGAAAATTGAATTTTTATTTGAAAGATACTTTTTATCCTTCTCAAGGGTACCCTCATTGACCTCTGTCATTTTTTCGGAAGAAGTGTTCCGCAACGAACCAAAGCTGATCAGTAAAATAGCAGAAATCATTGGATTTAATAACCAGGTTTTGCTGACCATTCTGAAGGAAGGACAACAGAATAATGAGATACGAAACGATGTGGAAGCAGAGCATCTGGCGATTGTAATAATGGGAACCTTGCGCCTGTTTGTAAAAAAATGGCAGTTCTCCGAATTCTCCTTTAACATCCGGGAAGAAGGAAAAAAAATAATCGAATCCATTAAACTGATGATCGCCAATTCACAACTATCATCCGCGAACCGATCGCCTGAAAGTTGAGGACCGCACCCACCGGATTGAAAGAAGCATCATGCTCAGGACCGGTATAAGCGGGAATCCTTTCTATTCCGGCTACGGTTTTTCTCAACTGGTTTTTTTGTATCTCCAGATTGCCAGACCCAGGAAAGCTCCTCCCATAACGGACAGCGAAACAAATTCAACAATCAGGTCGGTAAATCCCGAACCGGTTAATGCGATCATCCGCATAATCCGGATAAAATAATAAGTAGGATTAAGCCGGTTGAGTTCCTGGGCCAGCTTCGGCATATATTCCACCGGCGTAAATATCCCGCCCATCAGAATAAAAATCATGACAATAAAATAGGTGATAAACATCACTTGCTGTTGGGTGTCGGTTAATGTGGAAACGAGCAGGCCAAGTCCAAGCACGCCGATCAGGTATAAAGTTGCGAATCCGAATAATAAGAGTATACTTCCCGTTACAGGCAATTCAAAAACAAGGTGGGCAATGACCAGACCAAAGGCCAGGTCGAATAAGGCTATAATGACAAAAGGGAAGAGTTTTCCCAGAATAAACTGGTACTTTTTGATCGGTGTCACGTTCAATTGTTCGATTGTCCCGATCTCTTTTTCACGCACCAGGTTCATTCCCGAAAGAAACATACCGATAATCGTCACTAAAATCCCCAAAATCCCTGACGACATAAACCAACTGTAACCCAGTTCCGGATTAAACCAGTAGTTATCACGAACGTCTATGCTGTTAAAAGAAGCAGGGTCGGGATTTCCTTTCCACTCAGCGATAATTGCCTTGTTATATCCGGAAATGATTTCCAGGGCATAGGTATAGATCAGCGAGGCTTTATTCCCGTCAATCGCATTGATGAGCAACAGAACTGAGGCTTTGTCATCATGTATCAGCGTTTGCTCAAAATTTGAGGGAATCTCCAGAACAAAATCAGCTTTGTCACTTTTAAATTTATTTTCGCCGTCTTCTACATCAAACGAGCTATTGCCGATGTGAAAGAACGGGGAAGCTTCAAAGTGACTGATCAAATCTTTCGATGTTTGGGAAAGATCTTTATCAACCACATACATATTGACCAATCTCAAATCATAAGTGGAAGCAGGTACCAGGATCAACATTTGGATCAGCGGCAACATGAAGATCATCGGGAGCATCGTCTTGTTCCTAAAAACCTGGATAAATTCTTTCTGTATAATATAAAAGATCGTTCTCATCTTGTGTTTTATGTCTTATATCTTCCTGTCTAAAAATCTGAAAATCTGATTATCTTGCGTCTTACGACTTACTACTTACTACTTACGACTAACGTCTGTCCTCCCTATTCCAGCTTAACCTTAAATTTCCGTATTGCTATTCCAATAAACACAAGCATCATTCCGATGATAACCAATGTTTCCTTCCAGACATGGATGAAACCCGTTCCTTTGAGCATCAGGTTTTTCAGGATAATGATAAACCACCGCGGAGGCATGATCAAAGAGAACGTCTGTAATAAGTCGGGCATGTTCTCGATCGGGAAAATAAAACCGGACAGCAAAATGGTCGGCAGCATCAGCCCGATCATCGACATAAACATGGCAACGATTTGCGTTTTTGCAATCGTTGAAATCAAAATGCCAAGGCTAAGCGCCATCATAATGAAAAGAATATTTTCAAGCATCAGTAAAATAATGCTCCCGTTAACAGGGACACTAAATACGAAATACCCCACCACGAGAATGATCACGGCGTTGATTACAGAGAGCGCCAGATAAGGAGCCACTTTCCCCAAAATAATCTGTACCGGTCTGAGTGGCGAAACAAGCAATATTTCCATGGTTCCCATTTCCTTTTCGCGGGTGATTGAAATGGATGTCATCATGGCAGAGATCAGCATCAGGATCATCGCCATAATTCCCGGGACGAACATGTAGACTGATTTTAATTCTTCGTTGTAATACATCCTGACCTCTGTAACCACCTGCACAGGCAACTTCAACTCTCCCCTTTCTTTGATCAGGTAATCATTAATGATCCCCTTGGTGTAGCTTGCCAGCAACTTACCTAAATTGGGATCGGAAGCGTCTGTTATGACCTGTGCCGTCACTTTTCCTTCTCTTTTCAGGGTCTCGCCAAATTTTTGGTCAAAGACCAGCACTTCTTTCACCTTGCCTTTTTTGAAAATCTCTTCAATATCGGCTGTATTGTCAAGGTACTGATCCAGCAAAAAATAACCGGATGATAAAATTTTCGCAGTTATTTCACGCGTAACTTCATCTTTTGACTGATCATAGATGGCGATATGCACATCCTTAATCTCATTCGTGATGACGGTTCCGAACAACAAAAGTTGGGCAATCGGGATGCCAAACAGGATTACCATCGTCCGCACGTCCCGGAAGATATGCAGGAATTCTTTATTTACAAATCCGAAAAATCGTTTCATCATTTAGTATATAGTCGTAAGTAGCAAGTCGTAAGTAAAAAATCAACTTAAGCTTTTCTGCAGACCTCTCAGCATTTTCTGAATTTCTCCGAGCGAATCCTCTAATCTGTTCAACTCTTCTTCCGGTAAAAATCCCAGATTTTTGGCAATTATTAACTGCGTTTCCAATTCAAAACAAGAGCCCAATGCAATTGCCAAAAAATGAGCGAACTCCTTCCCTGTATTTCGTCCTGCACCTTCTGCAATATTGGAAGGTACAGAAACTGCGGCCCGGCGAATCTGATTTACTATACCATATATCTCTTCCTTTGGAAAACATGCCGTAGTCGAATAGATCTTGCCGACCATTTCTATTGATCTTATCCAAACAGTTAATTCTTTAAAATTATTCATGCTAATTATTTTTATCCATTACTTACGACTAATTACTTACGACTTACGACTACTTCCTGGCTATTTTCAGGAAAACGCCGTTCATATCGTCAGCACTGAACTGTTCCTTAAGCTTATCGGGAGTGTCGAGCGCGGCAATTTTTCCGTCAGCCATGATGGAAACGCGGTTGCAATATTCGGCTTCATCCATGTAATGCGTCGTAACGAAAATGGTTTTCCCGGCTGCAGCAGCTTCATAGATCAGATCCCAAAACTGGCGGCGGGTGACCGGATCGACCCCGCCGGTCGGCTCATCCAGAAAAACGATCCTGGGGTCATGCAGCATGGCGATCGAAAACGAAAGCTTCTGTTTCCATCCCAGGGGCAGGGAGGCGATGAGCTGATTTTTCTGATCTTCCAGGTGAAATTTTTTTAACAGCGTCTGTTCCTTTTCCCTCCGGATCTTTACCGGCAGTCCGTAAATCCCGCCGTAGAAACGGATATTCTCAGAAATGGTCAAATCTTCGTAGAGTGAAAATTTCTGACTCATATATCCGATATTGCGCTTGATTTGTTCGGTTTGCGTATAGATGTCAAAGCCACCCACGGAAATCTCACCCGAGGTCGGCACGGACAGTCCGCAAAGGATCCGCATCGCTGTTGTTTTACCGGCTCCGTTCGCCCCGAGAAAGCCAAATATCTCCCCCTCATACACTTCGAAGTTTAAGTGATCGTTCGCCACAAACGAGCCGAACTTTTTCACCATATCCTTCACTTTTATTACCGTTGTTCCCATAGTCCCTGTTTCCAATTTCACGACTTACCACTTATGACTTACGACTTCTTCTCTCCAGTCTTCCTCTCTTTTGTCTTACTACTTACGACTTACGACTTACGACTTCTTCCTCACTACTCATCAGCTCCATAAAGACGTCTTCAATACCTGGAGTAATTTTCTTTACCTGCAGGTTTTTATGCTCCTTTTCCCGAAGCCGGCGCTCCAGTTCTGTAACTTCCACCTGGTCGCCGACCGAGGTAAAATGGATAAACTCCCCGAAAGAATATGCTGTAGCAGTCTTTTCCCAGTTTCTCAGGTCACGAAGCAATGCGAACATGTTGTCGGAACGGACCGCCAGCAAATGTCTTTCGTAGTCTGCGACAATGCCTGAAGGAGAATTGACAGCCATTATTTTACCTTTTTGCATCAGCGCTACCCGATCGCAAAGGCCAGCCTCATCCATGTAGGGTGTGGAAACCAGGATTGTGATCTCCTGTTTCTGAAGCTTCTTCAGCATTTCCCAGAATTCCTTTCGTGAAACGGCATCCACCCCGGTTGTCGGCTCATCCAGCACCAGGATCTCAGGCTTGTGGATCAGCGCGCACGAAAGCGCCAGTTTTTGTTTCATTCCCCCCGACAGTTTCCCGGCAGGGCGATCCCGGAACGGTTCAATCTGTACATAAATATCTTTGATCAAATCGTAGTTCTCTTCCACGGTGGTGCCAAAAACGGTAGCAAAAAATTTCAGGTTTTCCGCCACAGTCAGATCCTGATAGAGCGAAAATCGTCCGGGCATATAGCCAACAATTTTCCTGATCTTTTTATAATCTTTCACCACGTCGAATCCGGACATGGAGCCCGTCCCTTCATCCGGGTTAAGCAGGGTGATCAGGATGCGCATCAATGTGGTCTTTCCTGCGCCATCCGGCCCGATCAGTCCGAACAGTTCACCTTTATTCACATCAAAGGAAAGGTCCTTCAGCGCCTGGACGTCATGATATGATTTGGATATATTTTGTACTTTAATCATGAGACAAAAAGCTTAAAACCTCACTTCGCCGGGCATGCCGATCTTCAGGCTGCCGTCATTTTTCACCGTTACTTTCACCGCATAAACCAGTTTTACGCGTTCTTCCTTGGTTTGAATGATTTTGGGGGTGAATTCAGCTTTTGACGAAATCCAGGTAACCTTTCCTTTCATGCTGCGGTTATTGTCCTCGTCCTCATCGATCAACACTTCCATTTCCTGCCCAAGTTTAATTTCCGGGAGCTGCGCCCCGCTCACGTAGACCCGAAGGTCCAGCTCCGATAAGTCGCCCAGTTTGACAAGAGCCTTTGCCGGTGAAACGACCTCCCCGGGTTCCACATATTTTTCCAAAACAGTACCGGGGGTAAGCGTCCGGACAAAACTTTTTGCAAGATTATCCTTTGCCAGATTTAACTGGGCACCTATCACATCCAGTTCGCGGTCCACCGACACGTTTTGGGCATTGTTACTTTCCAGCTGTTTTTCCAACACCCGCATCTGCCCGTTCACGTCGTCCAGTTGCTGTTGTGTGGCCGCCTTATCTGCAAACATGCGCACGATCCGGTCCTGCGTGATCTTCAGATTGGCAATTTGTGCTTTCAGTACCTCGGCCTGTGCCCGGATATTGACGCGTTTGGCTGCTACAGCCTGCTCCTGGGCATCCAACTGCCGGATCTGCAGACTAAGCTGAGTGGTGTCGACCACAGCCAGCAGATCCCCCGCCTGAACCTGATCTCCCAATTCAAGGGGGAAGTGGACCAGCTTGCCGACCGTTTCCGAAGAAATAATGGTTTCTTCTGTTTCAAAATTCCCGAATGCATCCGATTCACCGTCGTTGTTGCTGCATGAAAACAGCAGCGCTAGTCCCGGTACCAATAAGTATTTTGCGTTCATCTGTCTGTATTTTATTTTCCCTGAATATTCTGATAACTGATTTTTGCTGCTTCCAATTCGACCTTATGGGTTTCGAAAGTGATCCTGGCGGTCATCTCTGCATTCACATCCTGAATGTAGTCTGACGTGGTGATTGTTCCGTTTTCATGCTTTGAAGCTGAGCTTTTCGTGATCTGTTCCTGCAGGGCGATGAGCTCCCGGTCACTTTCGAGCACCTCTGTTAATTGTTTGATTTTCTTTTTCTCCCGGTCAAGCGCAATCTGTACATTGCGTTCAAACTGCTGCCTTTCGGTCTGCACGACATCCTGCTGAAGCCGTATAACCTCCCGTTCACGGCGGTTGTTCTTCCAGTCGAAAACCTGCCAGCTCAGTCCTGCACCTGCCACGTAATAGGTATTGAAATCGGGGTCGAGCATATTTAAACCGGGACGTCCGTACCCGGCCTGTCCAAAGCCGTAGATCTGGGGATTCCGTTTCTTTTTAAGCAGCTCGGACGAGGCGGCCAGCGACACGCTCTGCAATCCGAAAAGAGCCAACTCCGGGCGTTGAACTTCCGCTTCAAAGTCCACTGTTCCGCTGCTGATCTCCAGGTGCCGAAGATCGTCAGGTTCCTTGCCTGTCAGGATCGCCAGGGCAGCCAGGGTAGTCTCGCGACCCGACTGCAGCTCAATTTGCTGCTGTTTGATTTTAACCAATTCCGCAAGGATTAAATCAAGGTCAGACTGCAGAAATGCTCCGTGCCGGACGCCTGATTCAGTGCGTATTTTCCGCGCAGCAAGGGTTTCTTCCTTCCTTTTCAGGATATTCAGGTTCTCCTGCAAAATAAAGCTGCTGAAGAACAATTCATTTACCTGCTCCCGGACCTTATAAAGCTCCACTTCCACCCCCTGCTGAGTGGTTTGATTTTGTATGTCTTCAAGAACTTTTTTTGCCTTCACCAGCCCACCGTCCCAGATATTCTGCCGGACATCCAGATAAGCTTTGTATTGATCTTTTGCCTGCTCCGGAATATCTGCTCCGGGTATCTCAATCCCGATTTTTGCCACGTCCGACTGGTAAGTAGCCTGGGCATTGAGCAGAACCTGCGGTAAATTGGCAGTCTGGTTATTTTCCTGTTTCAGACTGCTCATTTTTTCATACAATTCTTTCTGTTTTAAAAGAGGATGTGTCTCCCGGGCCCAGGCCTGGCAATCATCAAGGCCGACAGGATGCTGTGCGTCCAGCGTCGCGGGAAGCGTCAGGAGCATCCATATTAACATTACTAAATTCTTCATGTGTTTTTCATTTCAATTAACCGTATTGCGTACTGAACTTCATCACTTTTCTTAAGGACATTAACGTATGGTTTTCCCTTCGGGGATCTTCGATTCTCTTCGCGGATCTCCGCTGCGCTTGCCATTTCAGCCCACTCCCGGATAAACCCTTTTTGAGCTCACAATTAGTGGCTAATAACTATCGCCCTTAGCACGAACTCCTTTACAACCTGCTTTCGCTCTGCAAGAAAGACCTTCATGGCTTTCTCGTCACCATCAAAGGCCACATACCTGATAATGGGGCGGGCGGCAAAGGGAAAAACGGAAAGCGAAATGACGTTAACCATTAAATGCTCCGGCTTCATCCTGACGATCTCTCCCCGATCCATGGCATCTGAAATGACTTTGAGAACAGGTTGCGGATCAAATCCGAACTTTTTGATCAGGTTGATAAACAGGGAAGCATCGCGGTTGATTTCCTTCAGAATAAAAGCCGGCAGATAGGGATGTTTCATCAATACATCGAGATACGTATCAATCGCGCTCTCCACTTTTGCCAGAAAGGGGATATCTGAAAAAAGAATCTGACTGATTGTCGGGAATGCCATCCTGACGACCCGCTCAAAAATCGCATCGAATAAGTTCTCTTTGCTTCTGAAATAATAGTGAAGCAATGCCTTATTTATTCCGGCTTCATCAGCAATTTCCTGCATCCGGGCACCATCCATTCCCTTTTTTATAAAAACTTCTTTCGCAGCCTCTATAATTTTGTCTTCGGTATTGTCTTTTTGAATATTCATATTTTTAACCATTTAGTTAAAACACTTGGTCAAAAATAAAACATCGAAAAATAATCTCCAAACTTTTTAACCAAAAAATTTAACTATCTGGTTAAATCCGTAAAAAAAATAGCCCCTGATATTTTGCACCAGGGGCTAATCATCATTCAATAAGAGGTTTATTCCTTCCCATTATGCAAAGCTGGATGTTGTAAACCCGATTCATCCGGAGTTTCGGGTACGCCTTGTTTGCCCTTCAGGTAGTCAGGCAATTCCAATCCGGCCGATTTAAAGACATCGTTGAGAGGCGGAATGGCTCCTAACATTCCCTGCATAAAATTGGCAGTTGATGTTTTCCCATCCTTACTGTTACCGGTTTCCCAAACAGTCACCTTATCAATTTTTATATTCTTAATCGCTTCAACCTGGGTTTTCACCAATTCCGGCAATTTATCGGCGATCATCATCATAACTGCATCTTTTGAGTTATTTCCGGCGGCTTTCACCATCATGTCAAAACCTTCCGCCTGTTTGCTCAGAATTTCGAAAATACCTTTTGCCTGCGCCTCCATTTTCATATAAATGGCATCCGCTTCACCCCGTGCCCTGCGGCGGATCTGTTCAGCCATTGCTTCTGCATCGATTTCCACTTTTTGTTTGTCGATTTCAGCAGGTACGACCACATTGGCAGTTTGGGTGGCTTTATCCCGGCTGGCACGGACCAGTTCCGCTTCCTTTTCCGCCATATAGGCTTCTTCGAGGGCTTTAGCCTGTTTCACTTTTTCGGCAGCCACGGCACGTCTCATCGCTTCAGCTTCCCGCTCGCGACGATCAGCATCCGAATTGGCAATGGTTACTTTTGCAATATTTTCACCTTCAACAGCCGAGGCGTCTGCTTTGGCAACCTGCACCCGCTGTTCCTGGTGAGCATCAGCCTGGCCAATCTCACCGTCACGGTTCTTTTCGGCCACACTTTTCTTGGCGTCGTTAATGGCTTTTGCCGCAGCTTCTTTACCAAGTGCATCAATATATCCCGATTCATCGTTAATATCGGTCACATTTACGTTGATCAGCTTCAAGCCGATCTTTTTCAATTCGGCTTCCACGTTCGATGAAACCGCAGCCAGGAATTTATCACGATTGCTATTGATTTCTTCGATCTCCATGGTAGCCACCACCAGACGCAACTGGCCGAAGATGATATCCTTCGCCAGGTTACTGATAGCTTCCTGTGACAATCCCAGCAAACGTTCAGCGGCGTTAGTCATAATACTGGGTTCCGTGGAAACTCCGACCGTAAAACGGGATGGTACGTCAACGCGGATATTTTGTTTACTCAACGCGCTCTTCAGATTAATCTCGATCGAAATAGGAGTCAGATCGAGGAATTCATACGCGTGAATGATGGGCCATATAAAAGCGGCTCCGCCATGAATGCATTTTGCTGAACGGGATTCGCTGTCGCTGCCCTTCCCCACTTTACCGTATACAACCAGAATGCGGTCGGAAGGGCATCGTTTGTAACGCTTTGTCATCGCAACGATGATAATAAACAAGAATAGTACAGCTATGCTGACCATTAATACAAAGTAATTTTCCATTGTTAGTGATTTATGGTTTAATTGAATCCGGATATAATCGTTCTTTGCAATATCCTAAGACTATGTAGATCCTATCGGTCCGATTTCTTTACCAAAAGGATCTGACCCGCGATGACGTCAATCACTTCAATAATCGAAGAAGTTGAAATAGGTTCCGGATCGTCTGTAACAGCATCCAGGGTTTGCAATGCCCCCTGAACGGTCAGCTGCACTTTTCCAAGTCCGCCGCGCTTAGCCGGAATAGTCAGGTAAACTTCACCGGGATGACCAACCGCGTTATTCATTTTTAAAGTGCCGTCTTCGGCCAGCTTAGACATAAAATAAAACAGAGCAGCCATTGCCACCATCATCAGAAAACCACATAATACCGAAAGCATGATTACAAGCCAGACAGCCAGATCCGCATGATAAAAACCAAGCCCAGACCATCCGAACATAGTAAAAAAGCCTACTATATTTTTCAGCGACAGGAACTGAAATGAAATGACATCGCCATCGGCCAGGTTTGCGTCAACGTTAGTTTCCACATCTCCGCCAACATCCGCCCCGACAATCGTCATAATGAGTAAAACGATAAAAATTAAGGTAGAGGGAATTGCGACCAGCCAGTATATCTGCTCAAGCAAACTGAGGTCCTGCCAAACAGGGAAAATTGAGGTTATCATGGTTTTTCCATTAGTTGAGCTAAAGATATAAAAAAAATCATTCATTCAAACATAAGTACAATTATTTAACATGCACCTGCCTGCAACCTTCTGCAAGTTACGGGCCCTTTTTCGGCCGTATGGCTTCATGCAAGATCCATTAAAACCTGTCGTCTGCATATCTTCGTGTCAGAAGACAGATTTCACCTCTCTTCCAGCCGGAGGGATCAAAGATTTTGTTTAAATTGCAGACGGTAATGCCGGGGACAGCAAAAAGAATGCCGGAACGCAGAAAGAGAAACTGTGGCTGTTTCGGGGTATAGTACTGTTTCACACCGCACTATATGAAAAAAGAGCGCCCTAAAGGTCCCGGAAGTGTCATCGGTAAGAAAAAGGTAATATCAAAAACAACTATCGTATGAAGCGTTTATTTTTTCTGTTGGTCGTCCTGTCGGCAAGTTCGGTGTCTTTTTCTCCCCGGAAGGAAAAGGGATGGATTAGTTTGTTCAATGGGAAAGATCTGAATGACTGGACAATAAAAATATGCGGCTATGATCCTGGAGTTAATTACAAGAATACCTTCCGGGTTGAAGATGGCTTACTAAAGGTTAGGTACGACCAGTATGAGACCTTCAAAGGAGAATATGGTCATCTTTTTTACAAAAATTCCTACTCGCGTTACAAACTGCGTATTGAATACCGTTTTGTCGGAGAACAGGTCCCGGGAGGTGAAGGATGGGCTTACCGGAACAGCGGGGTTATGCTCCACGGGCAAACGCCTGAAAGCATGGAGAAGGATCAGCAATTTCCGACGTCCATTGAAGTCCAGTTCCTTGGCGGCAACGGAAAGGATAAAAGAAGTACACTGAACCTCTGTACACCGGGTACCAACGTAGTAATGGAAGGCAAGCTCATCACCGACCACTGCACCAATTCCTCTTCAAAAACCTACCACGGCGACCAGTGGGTCACAGCTGAAATTGAAGTCTGCGGCGATTCCATCATAAAACACATCATCGACGGACAGGTGGTTCTCCAATACAATCAGCCTCAGTTGGATGAACGTGATCCGACTTATAACAAATTGCTGCCTGCCGATGGCAACAAACTGCTGAAAAGCGGAACGATTTCTCTGCAGGCAGAAAGTCACCCGGTCGATTTTCGTAAGGTGGAATTGCTGAATTTGGGGGAGGAGTGTTATTGAGTGAGACATCTTATAGCTCAAAGCTAATAGCTCACAGCTTCTTTCGGACTGAATAGCTGTTAACGAGCAAGGAAGCAGCAATGACCAGCATCCCGGAAACTGAGATCCAGTCGGGTGTTTCATCCGGGATCAGCATCCAGCTCAGGATGGCTCCGGCAACCGGAATGAGGAACTTCCACATGTTGAGTTCCGAAACTTTCACACCAGGCCTTTGCAAAAGCGTATACCAAATGGCAAAGGCTGCTGCCGATAAAAAGCTGAGCCACGCCAGGGAAACGAAATATTCCGGAGCGACTTCTTTCAATCCGTATCCTTCAAAAGGAATAGAAATCAAAATGAGCCCTATTCCTCCGAAAAACAAGGAAGAAGAGCTCAGTACGACAGGTGAAATTTGCTGCCCGCGTTTCGATATCAGCACATTTGCCCATCCGGAAAAGAAGTTATTTGCCAACAAAAGAGAAGCACCAAGTAAACTAATGGCCACTCCTGACGGCAAATGACTACGCCCCAGGCTAATGACAGCCACTCCGGCTACACCCATTAAAATACTGAAGAGTTTCATCCGGTTCATGCGGTCGTCCCTGATACTGAAATGGGCCACGATGGAAACAAACAAGGGCGATGAACCGGTGATCATCGCTGCAATGGAAGCCGGTAAAAGGTCAACGCCTGAATAAAACAGCATATACTGGATCACCGTTTGGAGCAGGGCAATGATCGCAATAAAGCGCCAGTGCCTGACAACTTCTTTCCAATAATTCCGGATATGATTAAAATAAAGGATCAGCATGATCCCTGAAAACATAAAACGCACTCC